>DATHWA010000324.1:0-5405 GCA_035461025.1 Gillisia sp.
CTCTATGATGGCATTGCTATTGGCCCCAAGGTTTATAATAAACCTTTCTTAAATCGCAGATTTGATTTTAAAATTTCCCCAAAATATGGTTTTGGAAGTGAAACCCTGGTAGGATCCGCCTCCATAAGCAATACTCATTTCCTTGACGATGACACTCTCTTTGCTCTGCGTTACGGCGTAGGCGGTGTAAGGTTTTCGTATGGATATAATTTATTCTATGAGAAATT
Source organism: Gillisia sp. (assembly GCA_035461025.1). Classification (GTDB taxonomy): domain Bacteria; phylum Bacteroidota; class Bacteroidia; order Flavobacteriales; family Flavobacteriaceae; genus Gillisia. The sequence continues at coordinate 228 of DATHWA010000324.1, forward strand.
CACACCATACCTGGGCTTTTTCTTCAGAAACAATTATTTAAGAGATAATGAGCGCCAAAGCCTCATAATTCGTAATGTAAATGTACAAAGGGATTATGATCGTTTAAATCCTATAAACCAACCGGAATATAATGTGTTCAATGTAAGTTATAATTACAGCGATACAAATCTTGTAGATTATATTGCAGGGGGGATAGATTATGAGCTCGCGAAAAATTTTAGTAAGCTGTCCCTGGATGTAGAATACCGAAAATTATTTAAGAATAACCGGCAAATCAACCTTAGGCTCTTTGCCGGAACTTTTCTTTATAATGACGAAACAGATAATGACTTCTTTAGTTTTGCCCTGGACAGACCTACAGATTATCTTTTTGATCATAATTATTATGGCCGAAGCCAGGATAGCGGGCTTTTTAGTCAGCAAATCATTATGGCTGAAGGTGGATTTAAATCAATGCTGGAGCCACAGTATGCCAACCAGTGGATGACTACCTTTAATGCCAGCACCAACATTTGGAAATGGATCTTTGCATATGGCGATTTAGGGCTGGTCAAGAATCGTGGTTTAAATCCAACCTTTGTTTATGATTCCGGGGTGCGGTTAAGTCTTGTACAGGATTATTTTGAAGTCTTCTTTCCTGTTTATTCAAATTTAGGATGGGAGATCACGCAGGACAGGTATGATCAAAAAATCCGTTTTATTGTTACGTTGGATGTTAATACCCTTATTAGATTATTCACAAGGGAATGGTATTAAGAGATTTTTAACTAGCGGGACTCCATTGTTATTATTATTCTTAAACTCCTCAGCCATATTATTTAATCCTCAATAATATCCCAAATTTTAAGAGGATTTTGTCGATTCTACATTTTAACCTCTTTTTAAAACATAAAAAGTATTTTTTACGCATATTTATTGAATTGTATTTAAGCTTACTTTTAACTACATTTGTTACTATTCAAAAACATTTTCATGCAAAGCCAGACACAAGCCAAAGATTCTTTATCCTTCGAGGACTTCAAAAGCAAGGTTCTTGAAGACTATAAATTAGCTGTTACCAGCAGGGAATGTAGCCTTCTGGGAAGGAGAGAGGTGCTTACCGGAAAAGCCAAATTTGGTATTTTTGGAGATGGTAAGGAGCTGCCCCAACTGGCCATGGCCAGGGTTTTTAAAAATGGGGATTTTAGGTCCGGGTACTACCGGGATCAGACTTTTATGATGGCTATTGGAGAATTGAACATTGAACAGTTTTTTGCAGGTTTATATGCCAACACCAATCTTGAAGATGAACCAATGTCTGCCGGTAGACAAATGGGCGGGCACTTTGCAACCCATAGCCTTAATGCAGACGGAAGCTGGAAGAACCTCATGGAGCAAAAGAACTCCAGTGCCGATATTTCTCCCACAGCAGGCCAGATGCCAAGGTTACTTGGTCTCGCACAAGCCTCAAAAATTTACAGAAATGTTGAGGGAATAGATGCTGAAGGATTTTCAAACAAAGGAAACGAAGTTGCCTGGGGAACGATAGGGAATGCGAGCACGAGTGAAGGACATTTTTGGGAAACCATCAATGCCGCCGGGGTACTACAGGTGCCTATGGTGATGAGTGTATGGGATGATGAATACGGGATCTCTGTTCACGCTAAATACCAGACAACGAAGGAAAATATTTCTGAAATACTTAAAGGTTTTCAGAAGGAAGAAGATACTAATGGATATGAGATCATTATTGTAAATGGATGGGATTATGTAGCACTTGTAGAGGCTTATGAGAAGGCTTCAAAAATTGCCCGTAAAACACACACCCCGGTATTGATCCACGTTAAAGAACTTACCCAGCCACAGGGACATTCCACTTCAGGTTCTCACGAAAGATATAAGAATGAAGACCGGCTAACCTGGGAAAGAGAATATGACTGTAATGTGAAATTCCGGGAATGGATCCTGGAAAATGACTTCGCTACGACAGAAGAGCTGGAGGAAATTGAAAATGGGATCAAGAAGCAGGTAAGAGACGGTAAAAAGGCTGCCTGGACTGCATACGCAGATCCTATGAAAAACAAGCAAAAAGAGTTGCTTCCCTTACTAAAAAATGCTGCTGAAGAAAGTTCAAATAAGGAAGCCATTATGGCTTTTCACCGAGAAGTATCTTCTATCAAGGACCCATTAAAAAAGGATTTGCTCGTGGCAGCAAGGAAATCTTTAAAATACCTTATAGGAAAAGAAAGTGATGCAAAATCACAGTTAATAAATTGGATTGAAGACTATACAACTCAGTCTCAACCGGAATATAGCAGCAACCTTTACAGCGAGTCACAATGGAAAGCTGTTAACGTGGAGGAGGTCAAACCAACTTATGATGAAGACGCTGCAGACGTTGATGCGAGAATTGTCATGAGAGACAACTTTGACAAGATTTTTAGCAACAGGCCGGAAACCCTCATTTTTGGCGAAGACTCCGGAGAAATTGGAGATGTCAACCAGGGACTTGAAGGAATGCAGGAAAAATATGGTAAACTTCGGGTAGCCGATGCCGGTATTCGTGAGGCAACCATCCTGGGACAGGGCCTTGGAATGGCCATGCGAGGATTGCGGCCTATTGCAGAGATACAGTATCTTGATTATGTGCTCTACGCCCTTCAAATAATGAGCGATGATCTTGCAACCCTCCAATACAGAACAAAAGGAAGACAAAAGGCCCCACTTATCGTAAGAACCCGAGGCCACAGGCTGGAAGGTATCTGGCATAGTGGTTCGCCAATGGGCGCTCTCGTACATTTATTACGCGGTATGCACATCCTTGTACCAAGAAACATGACCAAAGCAGCCGGTTTTTATAATACTCTGCTCGAAGCAGATGAGCCTGCTCTTATTGTAGAATGTCTAAACGGATACAGACTAAAAGAAAAACTTCCTAATAACTTTGGAGAATTCCGCACGCCACTAGGGGTAGTTGAAACCATAAAAGAAGGTTCAGATATTACACTAGTATCCTATGGCTCTACCTTAAGACTGGTAGAAGAAGCTGCCGCAGAACTTGAAGATACCGGAATTAGCGCAGAGGTTATTGATATACAGTCGCTCCTGCCTTTTGATCTGAATAAAGATATTGTAAAGAGTGTTGCCAAAACCAACAGGCTTCTTGTGATTGATGAAGACGTACCGGGAGGTGCTTCGGCTTTTATCCTGCAACAAATTGTGGAAGAACAGAATGCCTATATGCATCTGGACAGCAAACCTCAAACCCTTGCTGCAAAACCTCACAGACCTGCTTATGGAACAGATGGGGATTACTTTTCAAAACCTTCAGCTGAAGATATTTTTGAAAAAGTATATGAAATTATGAATGAGGCCAATCCGCAGAAATTTCAGAAATTAAGATAAAAGTTTTCATATAGAATGTAAAAAGCCGCAGGTATAATTGCGGCTTTTTTTATTCTGCTTGTCCAATAATACTTACCAAAACAATATAAAGAAGGTTACATCCACTTCCGGTTGCCCGATTCCACCTTGTAAAGCAAATAATTTATATACGGAAGAACTTCCCTGTTTACAGCTTTAAAAGTTACATCGCCCCCGGCGGTGTGAAAAACAAGGTTATAAAGATTCCTGCGCTTATACCAAAAAGGTTGTTTAACGGTTACCGCCTGCATTTTGAAAACTTCAAAAACCTCTTCCCTGGCGGTCCAGACACCCTGTTTTTTAATAAGGAAATCATCTGTAAAGATCAATTTGAGAGATTTAAACCGAAGGATTTGATATGGAAGTGCCAAAATAAGATATAGGGCAGCCATAGCTACCCAGAATTCCCGGGTTGTGTAGGGAAACCACCATAAAATAAGGTAACTTATTCCAACCGGAATGAAAACAATAAATATACGGCGGAGCAACATTAAACGGTGCGGACGCAAAGTTTGCTCGAAGCTGGTTTCTCTCTCCCCGTAAAGAAAAGATTTCACTTTGCCCACCGTATCTTTTCCTAATCCGGGGATTTTAATTTTCTTCTTCTGAAGCACATTTTCACTGCTGGCAAGAGCTATCCTCGCTTCATATAAATTGAAGGCTTTCTGTACAGGATTTGTCACCACCTGCATAAGCTGAACCCTTCTTGGTTGCAGCGAAACCCGGGTATTTGTCTTAAGGCCCATCTCCAGGTCCAGGCTCTCCCTGGTTTGTACCAGGTTAAGTCCGAAATATTTTATAAAAACCTCGAGAACAGTGATCAGGATGCTAATAAACAATAGAGTAACAAACAAGACGATCATAAGGCTTATAGATTGAGTGAAATCCGGAACCTGATCATAATACTCGCTAAATTCCTCCTCGTAATCCCTGAAAAAAGAATTGAGTTCATTATAAATAGTAGCGAAAAATGCCAATACCAGCGCGAAGCCCCTCCCGTAGTTACTGCTAATTCCAATTTTCAACAGGGATATTACGTCCAGTTTATGTGTCCATAACCGTGGTTCTTGTTTCACAACTTCCGGCCCCTCTTCTATTTCACCCTCCTCCAGCGTCTCCACAGACTCTTTCTTAGCTTTCAAGAGGATATCTGTAAGCAGCCGCGCATTTTCCCTGCTTACCGCCTTAATATTTACCTCATCCTCCTTACTGCCGGCAGTTTCTATCACCACGCTGTAGACATTGATTAAGCGCTGCACTAAAGATCTTTTTAAATAAACCTGCTGAATTTTGTCAAATGAAATGGCGATATCCTCTGTAGAAAAAACCCCTTTTTGAAGTACAAATTCCTCCCTGGAATAATCGATATGGAAGAGGAACCTCCTGTAATACACCCAGCTGTATCCAAGGGTTGCAACTGCAAGCGCTACAATTCCCAGGATCACATACAGAATTGTGGAAGACGATGGATTACTAAGCAGGAAGTAGACCCCCAACACCCAGAACCCTCTTAAAAACTTATACAGAGTGGTGAGAAAGATAAGCACTACCCCCAGGATAGATTGTCGCTGCGGATGGCTGAAGGCCTCAGTTGTCATCTTTAGTGATCTTAACTGCCAGTGCCTCTTTCAGTTCCCGGGCGCGATTTGGTTCGAGGCCGGGAATACTAAGTTCACTTCCACTCCCTCCTGCTGTAAATACCTGGATGGAGGCGATATTCAGAAATTTATCAAACACATCCCTGGATATTGAAACATGTTGGATTCGGTTAAACG
>DATHWA010000325.1:0-3632 GCA_035461025.1 Gillisia sp.
AAGCGGCAAATTTTTCTTCAAATTCCTGAACTTTTGGGCCTTGTGTAATCCATCCCGTCATGATAGTGTCATATGCGGCCTGCGCATCTTCCTCTGTTAAATAAGGTTTTGCTATTGGAATCATATACTTTTTAAAATTGAATTTTTCTTATTAAAATACCATTGACTGAGCTCAAACAATCCTTCTTCCAGATTCACTTCCGGAGAGAACCCAATAAGATCTTTTGCCTTACTGTTTGCAGCCAACCTCCGGCTTACAGGGTTTACAGTATTTTCTTCCCTGAACTCCGGCTTTAGCAAAGAATTATTAACCTTTAGTAAGACCTCCAAAAGTTGCTTCAGGCTGGTTTCCTCACAGTTACCTATATTAAATACCTGGTCTGTTACATTTGAAAGTAAAGCAGCGACGTTCGCCTTAGCCACATCCTTCACATAGACAAAATCCATAGTAGTGCTTCCATCTCCGTAGATCAAGGGAGAATTCTCATCCCGGATACAATCAAGCCATCGTATCATTACCTCTGTGTACTTGCCATCTGTATCCATGCGTGGACCATAAACATTGAAGTATCTAAGCGCGACATAATCGAGGTTGTACATAAATTTATAGCTTCTGAATAATTGCTCTCCCCACAATTTTGCTCCACCATAAAAGGTTTGGTTGTTATAGGGGTGATCGGTTTCAGGAGTCGGAAAGTGTTCGGCAAGGCCATATACAGATGCGCTGGAGCTGTAGATCACTTTTTTGACCTTATGCCTTACGCACATTTCAGCCAGATCAAAAGTAGATTTTATCATCACCTCAAAACCTTCTCCTGGATTTGCCGCGCAGGCATTGATCCTTAAAGCGGCCAAATGGAAAACATAGTCTACTCCTGCAATACATTTCTCGAGTAACGCTGAATCCCTCACATCTCCTTCAACAAACTCAATAACCGGGTTATCAATGAAAGAATCCATATTTTCAAAACTTCCGCGTATCAGATTATCAATAATGATGATTTTTTCCGGATCGCTTTTTAACAACTCTTCAACCAGATAGGAACCTATAAATCCGGCTCCTCCGGTGATTAAAATTCTGCTTTTGAATATTTTATTATGCATGGGCTTGGTTATTAAGACTTAGAACTATTATTCCGCTAATGATGAGCAGAAATCCAACGTATGAGAGGATGTTTAGTTTATCCTGAAACAGATAATATCCCACTACGATCGTCATAATGAAATTTATCCCTGTGGCGATGGGGATTATTATTGAAAAACTGTTAGTTGACAAGGCCTTAAAAAAAGCCAGGGCCGAGAGAATGATCAATAGAAATGCCGCAAAAAAAGTGAGGTTTAAAACCAGCTTTAACCACTCCTGTAATGTTTCCAGGCTCTTCCCCTTCAGTTGCCATTTAATTAAAGCGGCCCCTGAAACGTTAAAAGCTGCATAGAGCAGGATATATAAAATAGTTCTTGTCATTTATTTATTTTCTGTAAATATTCTTCTGCCGGTTTGTGATGAATTAAATCCCCTACAATTTCATCAATCACGAACACAGGCCTTTTTCTGCTCGAGTCAAGGGTGCGCCACAGGTACTCGGCAATAATTCCCAGGGAAATATTGGTGATTCCAAATCCTACCATCAGTATAGACAGCAATGCCGGCCACCCACTTGCGAGGTCATCAAACATTATCTTCCTAAAAACGATGTATCCTGTCCACAGAATGCCTAGCATAAAAAACACCACTCCAATAAATGAAACGAACCGGATGGGGGCAAAAGAAAAAGCGACGAAAGAATCAATAAGCAGTTTTATTTTTTTTGACAAGGTCCATTTTGATTTCCCTAAAAGCCTGGTACTCTTGTCATAGATAATATCCGCCTGTTTGAATCCCAAACTCAGGATCTGGATAAAGATGGAAGAGTTGCTCTCCACATTATTATCCAGACAAGCCTTTACTTTTTTGCTGAACATCACCACGTCAAATCCCTTCTTAGGAAAGTTGGAAACAGCATATTTCCGCATTAATGAGGCATAGGCTGAAGAAAAGAACCGTTCGCTTTTTGTCGCTGCCGTTGAGTTTCTGAAGGCCCAGGTGATGTCTACTCCTTTCTCCTTCATTTCATCATACAACCGGCTTACCAGGGTGAGGGGATCCTGAAGATCCGCATATATGAAAGTGATATAATCTCCTTCCGCTCTCTGAATACCCGCTCTCAGGGCAGCATGTGACCCGAAATTTCTCGAAAAACTGATGATCTTATAGGTGTAGGAATGATGGGGAGCCTTCTTTAACCGGGACATGGTACCATCTGTGGATCCATCGTTCACGAAAATTATCTCAGTGGAAAACCTCGTTTCTTTCTGGAAGTATGAACCTAACTCATACACCAGGTGACTGATATTTTCTTCTTCGTTGTAGACCGGAATGATCACGCTTATTTTTTCCATAAGTGATAGAATTCAATAAACTGCTTGATTACTATGAAAATTCAGGTCTCTGGCCGGGTTACCCACCATTTTTGCATTGCCTGGGACATTTTTCAGGATATTGCTTCCCAGACCTACAAGTGCAAGATCACCTATACTTATACTATTTATAATATTTGTGCCGCTGCCAATGTAGCAGCTTTCCCCTATGGTAGTTCCTCCGGCAACCACAACATTGCTCCCAATAAGGGTGTAGTCGTTCACCACTGAATCATGGTGAATTACCGTATTCGGCAGAACACACACATGATTTTTGATCCGGGCATTACTTGTAATTACAACGCCTGCCATTATCAGGCAATTGGCACCAATTTCAACATTTCTGCCTATGGAGGCATCAGGATGTATTGCCGTAATGTATCGGCTTAAATTTTTTATTCCCAAGGAAGTGATTATTTCCTTCCTTTTCAGAAAGGACGCTGCGCTTCCCGGAACCGCAAGCACATAAAACTCCTCGTACTTCAGCAGGATCTCCCGGGTGTGGATTTTGTATTGATCAGACTTTTTTTGAAGGTCATCATCCACAAAACCAGCAAACTCAAAGTCATCAAAACTGATGCAGTCCAATGCCTCAATCCCATTGCCATTAAAAGGAAAGATCAAAAGCTTTTTCTTAGCCATTTTTATATGCGTTGAGAACATCGATCACATAGTCTACTTCTCCATCAGACAGTTCAGCAAACAAGGGTAAAGAAAGACAATGTTTTGCCAGGTATTCTGCCTGAGGGCAATCTCCTTCCTTATAACCAAGCTGCTCATAAGCCTTCTGCAGGTGGCAGGGAACCGGATAGTGCAACCCGGGAAATATGTTGTTCCCGTTTAAATATTTCATAAGTCGTTCCCTGTCCTGGGTTGTTACTACAAAAAGATGATAAACCGATTCGGCCCAATCCGGCTGAGATTGCAATTGAAGATTTTCATTACTAATCCCATTTTGATATTTTAATGCGATTTCCCTTCTGCGCCTGTTCCAATCCGGCAAATATTTTAGTTTTACGTTTAAAGACGACCCCTCAAGCCCTCCCATTCGCATATTGTATCCTACTTCATCGTGGAAATATCGTTCAGTACAACCATGGTTTCTCAGACTTAATAGATGGGAATAATATGATTCATTATTTGTTGTAATTCCCCCTGCTTCTCCACAAGCTCCA
>DATHWA010000326.1:0-11588 GCA_035461025.1 Gillisia sp.
TAATCATTGTTGTTCGATTAAAGTAACCAGAATTAACCTCAAGTCTTTTTAGAAAAAGTCGGGGAACAGTTTAGCCTCGCCCCTGGGGGTGATTTTGAATCTAAAATAGTCTGGGAAATTGCAGGATTAAGTGGCTCTTTATAAAACCCTTAGATTTTAGTCCAGGTTCTGGATTCCAATAGCAGCGGTCTAGCCTCTTTTACAGGACAATAATTGTTTTTAATCCAGTTTTTCAGCTAATTTCTTGAATACTTTTTTCGGATTTTTTCCTTCGTAAAGGATTCCGTAGACTGCATTAATAATAGGAGTTTTCGCCCCTTTTTCCTGGTTGATCTTGTAAGCACTCTCTGTAGCGTAGTAACCTTCAGCAACCATGCTCATTTCCATTTGCGCGCTTTTTACGGTATAACCCTTCCCAATCATATTCCCAAACATCCTGTTACGGCTAAAGACCGAATAACCGGTTACAAGGAGATCTCCCAAATAGGCTGAGTCGTTGATATTCCGTTTCATCTTATGTACCTTCTTGATGAATTTTTTCATCTCGCGTATGGCATTGCTCATAAGAACACTCTGGAAGTTGTCCCCATATCCCAGGCCATGTGCAATCCCTGCAGCGATGGCATAAATATTTTTAAGCATCGCGGCATACTCTGTCCCGGTAACATCATCGCTGGTCTTACAGTTGATGTAATCGCTTTGCAGATGCTTTGCCATGATCTTTGCCTTCTCCTCATCCATACAGGCAATGGTAAGATAGGAAAGACGCTCCAGGGCTACCTCCTCTGCATGGCAGGGACCCGTGATCACGCCAAAATTTTCATTGGCCACCCCAAATTCCTGGTTAAAGTGTTCTCCCACAATAAGGCTGGTTTCCGGTACAATTCCTTTAATTGCTGAAAAGATTACCTTATCTTTTAGAGATACAGTAAGCTTATCCAACTCCTGCTTTACAAAGGCAGAAGGAATGGCGAAAATGAGATAATCTGAAGCTTTTACAACTTCGTTGATATCACTGCTTAACTTAAGCTGATGCACATGAAATTCTACAGAGCTTAGATAATTTGGATTATGTTCCTGGGTTTTGATGTGGTGAATGGCCGTTTTGCTGCGCATGTACCAGTTAATTTCATCCAGGTTCTCACTTAGCATTTTAACAATAGCCGTAGCCCAGCTACCGCCTCCTATAACTCCAAAAGTGGGGGTTTTATTCATAATTATCTCAATTGCGGTCAAAAATACATAAAATTAAAAGATTTTACGAATTGGGTTTTTTTATCATTGATGTTTGATTTAAATAAGTAGAATCTTCTTTTAGTCTGTCTATGTTTGGTAAGAGGACTATTCAATTAAGCTTGGGTGTTGTTTTGGATTTATTATAATAGCTTAAGAAATCCCGAGTTTTGTAACAGAGTTTATGTCTCTCTTAAAAAGTGCGTAGATTTAGTCCAGATTCTAGATTCCATAAGCAATGATCCTGACTCTTTTACCGGACACCGGTGATTTTTATGTAATCACCTCACAATGTCTTAGATAATTTTGCGTTACTATATTGGAAAGTGGTAATTGAGAAATTAATTACCGGTTTTCATTTAGTTTTTTGGTTGGTTATTTAGTTAAACAGGGAAGAGTCCATTAGGAATTTTCCCTGTTTTTCTTTTCCATACAAAGAGTGCTAACAAAACTTTAATATTTTCTATCGATTTAATATTAGTGGGATTTTGTACTTTAGAAAAAAGACAATAAGACACTATGGGACTATTTAAATTTATAAAAAATGCCGGCTCCAAGGTATTTGGACCGAATAAGGAAACCCGCAAGGAAACCGCGAAAGTGGAAGGTGAAATAAATGAAAAGGAGCGTGAGGAGGACAAGAAGGCTGCACGTAAACTGGAAGAGACAATCAAAGACCTAAGCCTGCAGGTTGAAGGGCTTAAAATAGATATAGAAGGAGATACCGCAACTGTAAGGGGTAAAGCCAAAGATCAGTCTACCCGGGAAAAAGTTATCCTGGTTGTTGGAAATGTTGAAGGAATAGCTGAAGTTGATGATCATATGCAGGTTGAGAACAAGGAACCGGAATCTGTTTTTCATACAGTGGAAACCGGGGATACCTTAAGCAAAATCTCAAAGGAGCATTATGGAGATGCCAATAAATATAATGACATTTTTGAGGCCAATAAACCAATGCTGAAGCATCCGGATAAGATCTATCCCGGACAGGTGCTTCGCATCCCGGCCAAAAAGTAATTAAGAAAAATAAAAAGGACTGTTTAAAGAGTTTGAGAAGGTTACATTGAGCGCAGTCGAAGTGCTAAGTTATAGTTCCACAATGAAAAAAGTAGGATCATTTAACTCAACCGGACTTTCAAAAGGATTTTTTAAACAGTTTTTTCAGAAAAAGATCTCATCACCGTTAGGTTGTGGGATCTTTTTTATTGCGACAACCTGGTAAATATTGCAGTAATAAATAGCCGCTTACCTATAAAAATTCATCCTGTCTATATATTCCCAAACTTTGGGAGGTAACATTGTGGTGATGTTTTTTCCTTCCTTGATCGCCTGGCGTATAAAGGAAGACGAGATCTCAATTACCGGGGCCTCCACACGGTGAATTTTAGGATGCTCCTTAAACCTGTCATCCATTTCTCCAACAGATATCCTTGGGTACACGTAAATGGAATGTCTTTCTAAAATAACTTCATAATTTTTCCAGCGGTGAAAGCTTTTAAGATTATCCTCTCCCATTATTAGGGAAAACTCGTAGTTAGGATGATCTTCTTCCAACTTTGCCAAAGTAGTAGCGGTATAATTTGGCTGGGGTAACTTGAATTCCACATCACAAGGTTTGAGCTTCTCGTGCTCCTCGCAAGCCAGGTACACCATTTCCAGCCTGTGATGATTTTCCAATAGGCTGCTTTTCTTCTTAAAAGGATTGTGAGGGGTTACAACCAGCCATACTTCCTCGAGGTCGCTGAATTCCACCATAAAGTTGGCAACTATAAGATGCCCGGTATGGATAGGATTAAAGGTTCCAAAGTAAAGGCCTACTTTCTTCTTCATTCTTCCCTGTTTGCTGCCTCCACAAATGTGGAAACCAAATGGTATGCCTCTTTTAAAGCGGTTTGCAGGTGATTATTCTCAATGATAAAATCAAACTGAGGGGCTGTGGCCAGTTCAATGGAGGCCTTGGCAACCCGCATATTTATTTTGTCATCGCTCTCTGTCTTACGCTTCTTTAACCTGATCTTTAATTCCTCAATACTTGGTGGCTTAACAAAAACAGCCAGGGTTTGCTCGGGATATATATTCTTAATATCCAGGCCTCCTACCACATCAATATCGAATATTACATTTTTCCCCGAAGCCCATATTCTTTCTACTTCAGATTTTAAAGTGCCGTAAAAATTATCGCGGTAAACCTCTTCCCATTCGAGGAATTCATCATTCTTGATCTTCTTCTTGAAGTCGGCAAGGGAAAGGAAATAATAATCCTTTCCGTCCACCTCCCCGTTCCTTGGCTCCCTTGAGGTAGCCGATATTGAGAAATCCAGTTTTAATTCCGGTTGTGAAAGTAGATGTCGTACAATAGTTGTTTTACCCGACCCCGATGGTGCCGAGAATACAATTAATTTTCCGCCTTGCATTAGAGTACGTTTAAAAGTTGTTCCTTGATTTTTTCCAGTTCATCCTTCATCTGGACAACCAGTTGCTGCATGGGTGCGTAATTGGACTTACTCCCTATGGTGTTGATCTCCCGGCCCATTTCCTGGGATATAAAAGCCAGTTTTCTGCCATTGGAATCGGCAGAGTCTATAGTTTCCTTGAAGTAGGATAGGTGATTATCCAGGCGGACCTTTTCTTCAGTAATATCAAATTTTTCAATGTAGAAAATTAGTTCCTGTTCAAATCGGTTCTCATCTACATTTTCCTTTAGGTCTGCGACTCCTTTTCTAAGACGCTCCCTAACTCCGGCTATCCTGTCCGGATCCATTGCGATTATGTCCTCGAGAAGGGTTTCTATGTTGATGATCCTTTGTTTTAGTTCCTTTTCAAGAGCTACTCCCTCATCTGTGCGAAAAGTATTGATCTCCTTCAATGCAAGTTCTACGGCCTGCTCTATAGAAGCAAATTCACTTTCGTCAATTTCTTCCCGCTCGGTTTTCATAGCATCTGGCATTCTAACCGCCATTTTTAATAATTCGGTTTCATCCCCGGCCACGATCTCTCTTAACTGCTTTATGTAATTTTTGACTACGGCCGGGTTTACGGAGGCTGTAGTTTCCTCCCCCGTTACCTCTACGTATAATGAGAAATCAACTTTTCCCCTGGTAAGAGCAGCGGCAATGGTATTGCGAAGTTGCAATTCCTTCTCCCGGTACTGTCCCGGGATCCTGGCATTGAGGTCCAGGGTTTTGCTGTTTAGCGATTTGATCTCTACCGTAATTTTTTTGGAAGGCAGCTGTACTAAGCTTTTACCAAAACCTGTCATTGACTGGATCATGCGTGATTTTTAAAAGGTTGCGCAAAGATAATCAAATTAGTGGAACACTTTTGGAGACCACCAATGCAATGGGAAAACAGGTGTTTTGTAATTTCTTAAAGTGACCGGTGATTGAATGTTGCTTTGAGATCAAGTTATCCTTGTAAGGTTTGCATTGCGCGCTACCATAACATAAAATATGCCGTATAAGATTAAACCCAGGGCTACTGCCGCCAGAAGCCAGGTGCCATAATTAAAGGTGAGCAGGTAATGCAAAGCTCCTTCAGTCCCCTTATATGCGTTGGCATTGTGCTGCAGGATCACCTGAACTATAAAAAATGCAAGAATTCCAAAAACCACTCCCCTTGAGATATATCCAAGCCTACCGGATTTTTTAATAAAGTCGTACTCATGCCTCACGCTTGGGTAGTTGTCAATTTTTTTCATAAAACCCGCAGTATAGGCAATATAGAATTGCTGTAAGGCCTGGCCGGCAATGATAGCAGCAAGGATCCATAGTAACGCCTTTCCCCAATCCATGGAAAGTAATTCCCATAAGGCTGCTTTCTCATCACCATTGTTATCGTCCTCCACCCGTGGCTCTCCGTTACCGGAGAGAGCACCAATAAGCGGCTTGGCAAAGGAAAAGGCGATTGCCCCATATAGCAGGCCTGAATAAAAATACCTTATCCTTTTAAAAACAGATTGAAGCTTTTTCTCATCAGCTTTACTTTTAGGGTGCTTTATGGTTTGATAAAATCTCCAAAGGGAATAAGAAAAAAGGCCCAGTGATGCAACTCCTATAAGCGCTTTTCCTAAGGGGAGGTCCAGTAAAAATTTGATCACGTTGGTTCGGCTCGAGACATCTCCTCCCCAGCCAAAAGCCGCCATAAAAGTTAAGGTTCCCAGAATCACATATACCACCCCCTTCATAAAGAACCCCACGGATCTTATTTTGGCAATTTTTCCGGTATCTGTACTTGTTGTCATCCCTGAGGGTTTATCATCGGGGATAAAAATACTGCAAGCTCTGCATATTTCTATTGCTGTTATACCATATTTATATTTTTTCTGAAATAAAATTCAGCGCCCTTTCCTCTGCATAAGTCTCTTTTTTGTGCTGCAGGAAACCTACGTGCCCCCCATGAAGGGGCATTTCCAGAAAGAATCGGGGATTGCGCTCTGCGAGTTCCACCGGGGAAGAGTTTTTTGAAAGGAAAGCATCATTCTGCGCATTGAGGAGAAGGGTTGGGATCTTTATATTAGGAATAAAATTCAGAGCGCTGCTTTTTTCATAATAATCTCTGGCATCTCTAAACCCGTGAGCTTTCCCGGTATAAAGATCGTCAATAGAATACAAGGTCCTGCAAGATTCAATTTGTTTTCGCGAAAGCCTGTCGGGAAATTTTGCTTCCCGTAACAGTAATTGCTTCTTCAGCTTTTTTACAAACCTTCTGGAATAAATAAAATTTTTCGCCTCCTGTAATTTCAGCAAAGACTGGTATAGATCACAAGGCGCAGAAATGGCAACTGCAGCTTTAATTTCAGCAGGAACTTTTCTGTCTTCTCCAAGATACTTCAGCATGAGATTCCCGCCCAGGCTAAAGCCTGTTAAAGCTATTTCGGAATATTTTTTATTCTCTAAAATATGATTGACTACCTGCTCCAGATCTTCACTGGCTCCGGCATTGTAAGATCGATATAGTCTATTCAACTCACCACTGCAACCCCTAAGGTTAACCGCTGCCACATCCCAGCCCTTTCTATTGTAATGATTGGCCATTCCCATAACGTAAGGCCGGGTAGAACTTCCTTCCAGCCCGTGAAGGATTATTGCAACCTTACTTTGCCTGTTGGTCCCGGAACTACTCCAATCCAAATCCAGAAAGTCCCCATCCTCCAGCTCCAGGCGCTCCCTTTTAAAATTTGGAGGTGAGACCTTCCGCAGGGCAGAGGCATAGATAGTGCTAAGGTGATAATTCCTAAAGACGATGGGCGCGATGTATGTGCTTTCTATAATGGGCATATAGCTAATTTGCGATAAAATGGCATAATAGGCAATGTAACAAAAAACAAAACAATTATGCGCGCATAGTAAAATTTTGGTATTTTAGCGAAAAGCGAAAAAAATGTACGTAAAGGAATTTGATATAAGATGGAGTGACCTTGATGCCAACAGGCACCTTGCCAATACAGCATACATAAATTTTATGAGCCATACCAGGATGGGTTTCCTTATGGAAAACGGTTTTGGGCAAAAGGAACTGGCGAAGTATAATATTGGGCCGGTAGTTTTCTATGAGCACGTATTCTACTTTAAAGAGGTATTTGCAGGACGGCCGGTGAAAGTCACTTTGCAATTAAAAGGACTTTCTGAAGATGGGATGTACTTCGAATTTGTCCATAATTTCTACGACCATAAAGGGAGAAATTTTGCCAGCTGTGAGATGATGGGTGCCTGGATAGATCTTAAAGAACGCAAACTCACAGCACTCCCACAGGAGCTTTATGAAAATTTAAGCAGCCTGGACCACACTGAAGATTTTAGAGAGCTTACTAAAGAGGACACCCGTCGCTTTGGAAAGAAACCTCAGGACATTACGCCTGCCGAACTTTAGTTCCGGGCTTCCTGGTAACGAGGTATACCCCAGCAAAAACAAGGATCGCAGCAATAACTTTGATTGTGGTTAAGCTATCTGCGCCTGTACTTATGGCATAAAATATTGCGATGAGCGGTTGCAGGTAAATAAAGGCACTTATTGTAGATGCGCTTAATTCCTTTAAGGCATAAACATTAAAAAGATAAGTGAGGAAGGTGGTGCATACCACAACAAAGCCCATTTTCCAGATTGCTTCCAAAGGCAGGGTGGTCCAGGTTACCCGGGAAAATTCCGGCCAGGCGATAGGGAAATTAATAATCACAGCCAGTAGGAAAAACCATTTCATGAGAGTAAAAGGATGATATTTAGCGGTTAAAGGCTTTACCAGGATTAGGTAAAGGCCATATGATGCCGCGTTGATAATAAAGAATATGTTTCCAAGCGGGATATTTGGAGCGTTTACACCCGTATCTGTGCTAAAAAGTACCAGCGTAAGCGCTCCGGCCAGTCCCAGCAGGATACCCGTTATTTTGATTATAGTAATACGTTCATTGATGAGGATTGCTGCAAGAATTAGGACCAGGATGGGGGAGAGGGTCACGATTACAGAACTGTTGATGGGAGTGGAAAGACTAAGCCCTTTAAAGAACATAAGCATGTTGATCACCATTCCAAAAATCGTACAACCAAGGATTCTTGGCCAATCACTGGTGGCAATTTTCTCCCGGGGCCCAAAAATGCTTATTCCCCAGAATAAAATGGCGGCTCCCAGAACCCTTAAAAGAATAAATCCAAATGGCTCAATATAGTCCGGCATTACCCCTTTAGCCAGGGTATGGTTTATACCGTAGATGGTACCGGCCCCTGTTGCTGCAAGGATGGCCAGCAGCCGCTTGTTATCCATTTAAAGCTTTTTTGGCGGCCTCGACCGTCTTTTTGGAATTTCCAATGAAGATCTCATCGTTATTTATGATCACCGGTCGTTTTAAGAATGTATAATGCTCCAGGATCAAACTGCGGAATTTAGGTTCGGTTAAGTTTTCATCCTTTAAATTCCGCTCCTTGTAAAGCCGGGCTCTCTTGCTAAAAAGTGCCTCGTAACTACCTGCCAGGCGCTCCATTTCATCCAGTTGTTCCCCGGTAATGTCTTCCGTTTTAATATCCTGCAGGATAAATGACTGCGGTGGCCCTATATCTGTAAGGATCTTTTTGCAGGTGTCGCAGGTGGAAAGATGGTATATTTTCTTCATAGATGTTTTTTTCTGAAGGATTTTCGGTTTCTAAAAAATTTTGAGGTATTCTTCAGCTTCCTCTTTGGATATCTCAAACTGAATGCCCCCTTCTGAGTAAGAAGCTACTTCATAGGCATTATATCTCAAGATTACCCTGTTTCTGTGAAAACCAATATTTTGCGGCAGGCTGAAGCTGTCACCTTCAAAAAAATATCCGGTACTGTTAATGGGTTGATCCTCCGGGATATTGTTCTTTTCGCGGAATAAACGTTCAGCATAATTTGTAAAGCCGGGCGTAAAAAGGTCCCCGGTTACATAAGTTTCTCCTGTTTCAGGATTAAAATTGAGATAACTGGTACTGGAAAATCCGTGGGCTCCCCCGGTAAAAATCGCAAGCCTGAATTCCATTGAGATCAGCTCCGGCGAATCAGTCAATATTTTTCCGGCAACTGAAGCTTCCCATGGAATATCATACTCCGGAAACTCCTTTGCAGATGATTCATAATTATCGATAAAATTCTGGGAGAGCGCCTCAAGGCTTCCAAAATTGTTCTCTTCCTGGAAATCAATGAGGTTGATCACATGTTGCTCAATGTGATTATTAATCGTCCTGTTCCTGTCATTTGTGTTTTTTGCCCAGGGAATATGAATGCTTATAAAAGCGCAATTTTCCTCTTCAGGATTACAGTTTACCGTAGATACTTCATCAATATGGAAATCCTCAAATTCCGGCGGCGGCGTCTCTTCCTCGCAGCTGGTTAATAAAGTGATCAAAAAAAGTATTGGAAGCAGTTTTTTCACGGCAATTTTCATTGTTAAATTAGGGATAAAGGTACATGCAATTTTTCCAATCCCCAATAGGAGTGGTACATTAGCAGGAAATAATTAAAAGAGAAAATTACCGGCATACCGGGGTATTTTCCAGGAGGTAAAATTCCAATTTGGATAAAGGCTCAATGATTTTTTTAAATATATAAACTAACACGAGATCATGAAATTTAATACCAAAACCATTCATGGGGGCCAGCATAATATTGATCCGGCCTATGGATCTGTAATGCCACCCATATACCAGACCACTACTTATTCTCAAACTACTCCCGGGGGACATAAGGGATATGAATATTCCCGGAGCGCCAACCCAACCCGTAGCGCACTTGAGAATTCTTTGGCGAGTATTGAGAATGGAAAATTTGGTCTGGCGTTTGGATCCGGTCTGGCGGCAATCGATGCGGTGATGAAACTTTTCAAACCCGGGGATGAGATCATCTCCACCAATGATCTTTATGGAGGTTCTTACAGGCTGTTTACGAAGATCTTTGAGGGGCTGGGATTAAAATTTCATTTTATAGGAATGCAGGACGTAGCCTCGATAGAGCAATATATTAATGAAAACACAAAGCTTCTTTGGGTAGAGACTCCTACCAACCCAATGATGAATATTATAGATATAGAAGCTGCATCAAAACTTGCAAAAAAACATGATCTACTCCTGGCGGTAGACAATACTTTTGCCACCCCTTATTTGCAACGTCCATTAGATTTGGGTGCAGATATCGTGATGCACAGTGCTACCAAATACCTGGGAGGCCATAGTGATGTGGTAATGGGAGGGCTGGTTGTGACGGACCCGGAGCTGGCAAAAAAATTATACTTTATTCAAAATGCCAGCGGGGCTATTTGCGGGCCCCAGGACAGTTTTCTTGTGTTAAGAGGAATCAAAACCCTGCATATAAGGATGCAGAGGCATTGTGAGAACGGAGAGAAAATTGCAAAATTTCTCAAATCCCATCCTAAGGTTGGAAAGGTTTACTGGCCTGGCTTTGAAGATCATCCAAACCACGAGATCGCGAAAAAGCAAATGAGCGGATTTGGAGGAATGATCTCATTTACAACAAAAGAGGAGACCCTTGAAAGTGCTGTAAAGCTTGTTGAAAACCTGAAGGTATTCACCCTTGCTGAATCGCTGGGAGGGGTAGAATCCCTGGCAGGACATCCCGCTAGTATGACTCACGCTTCTATTCCTATTGCGGAACGCCTCAAAATTGGGGTTGTAGATTCCCTTATAAGATTAAGTGTGGGAATTGAAGACGAGGAAGACCTTATTGAAGATTTGAAGCAGGCTTTGGGATAAGTAAATCTAAAATGAAAATAGAAGAGCTTAGGTTTAAACCCGGGTTTTGCCCTTTACTTTAATGAAGCCTGAAAAAGGTAGAAAAGAAGAGGGTGGTCAACACATTATTAGAACCCCGGATCCATTGTTGTCCGATTAAAATTAATAGAATCTTTTTTTAGTCTTTCTATTCCGAAGCAAAATATAGCACCAGTGGACGCTAATTTAGTTTAGGAAATTTTCAAGTTTTGCAGTAGGGTTAATCGACTCTTTTTAAAACCCTAAGACTTAAACGCAGCGGGCCTTTTTTTAGCTCCATCACTTGAGAACCGGAACTAATTTCATTTCGTGGGAGAATCATCAATTCAAATCAACTTTTTTATATGAAAGTCTTTTCCGGCCTACGAAAGTTTATCGTAAAATTTGAAATGAGAGTGGCGTTAAAAATTTTTGGCTGCCTGCCTGCCGGTAGGCAGGTTCGAGCGAAACGGATTAAACTCGCTAGAATGGATTTGCGCGCGAGTTCCTAAAATTTAGCCACCGAATGATAAATTTAGAGAAGCTTTCGTAAGCCTAGACTTTTTTGTTCTTTTCTTGCAAACGACGACCAGAGGGAGAGGATTGCAGCAAAAAAGAAAAGGCGGTCCTATGAAATGGGGATAAACTCGACCCCTTTTTTGATTAACGAGAAAAATAAACACTAATAAAAAATGTCAATGGTAACTAGTTTCAGGATCTAGTGCAATAGTGTATTTCAAGCCACTCGCCAGTTCTATCCCATAGAGGCTGAAACAAGTTCAGCTTAACGTGGAGGAGGTGGTTTGTGGTTTCTCCTAACACGGGAACAAAAAATCTTACGGAGAAGCGGTCTCAACTCTTGATTCCAACAGCGATCCTGACACTTTTCACAGATTCCATTAACCCAGGAACTTAATAATTAAGGTAATAAACATACCCTATTGTGAACCACATCACAAAATCATTGTATTTGTTCTGGGGAGCATCTATATTCAACCCGTCCAGCCAGTCTGTGTCATAATAATTCCAGCGGGCCTCTACTACAAGGTCACTAACCAGGTTTAACCTGTAGCGCGTTCCTATGCTTCCCTGCAGGGACCAGGTGGTGCCCCCGTCCAGATCTATTCCACCCACGAAGGTGG
>DATHWA010000327.1:0-2251 GCA_035461025.1 Gillisia sp.
ATCTTCCGGTAAGGAAATAACTTCCTGCTCCCCACTTTGGCGAAGAACAGTTATATTTTGTACATCACGCAGGAATAAATATCTGTTTACATCAATTGAATTTTCAAGGGGATCACCATTAATGGCAAGAACCCTGTCTCCGTCCTCAAATCCTAATTCTTTAAATTCTTCAGCAACTGCAAATCCGCGTGGCATATCATCTGCACTCACATATCCGCTACCCCAAACAAATAACACCATCATATAAATAAGGAATCCAAGGACCAGGTTTACGGTAACCCCGCCAAGCATGATAATAAGTCTTTGCCATGCAGGCTTGCTGCGAAACTCCCATTCCTTTGGTGGCTGGGCCATTTGTTCCCTGTCCATGCTCTCATCAATCATCCCGGAGATCTTCACATATCCTCCCAGTGGAAGCCAGCCAATTCCGTACTCTGTGCCCCCTATTTTTTTCTTGAAAAGGGCAAATTTTACATCAAAGAACAAATAGAATTTTTCAACCCGGGTCTTAAATAATTTTGCAGGGATAAAGTGCCCAAGCTCGTGTAAAACAATAAGTAAAGATAAACTAAGAAGTAATTGTATTGCTTTTATTATAAATGGATCCATATAGTGTAGTCACAAATTTTAATCGCACAAAAGTAACCTTTTATAAACTCCTAAAAAAGCATAAACAGTAGCTAGTGATTTGCTTTCTGAAATTTAATACGCAACATGCCAATAATTGATCTGCAGGCAGTAATTTTGCAGAAATAATATTCTCCAATGCTTAAGTTCTTTGCTAAATATAAACTCTTTGCGATAGTCCTTTTCGTCCTGTCCCTCATCATCGTTGTAAGTATTTACACCATTTTGAAGCCTCAGGAGAGACTGCCCGTTTACCAACCGGATATGGTGAATGCGGAATTAGTAGATACCGCAGTGCAATGGGTGAGAAAGTATCACGAAATAGCCGATTTTGAGCTTCTAAATCAGAACGGAGAAATCGTAACTCAGGAGTTTTACACTGATAAGATCTACATTGCCGATTTCTTTTTCACCACCTGTCTTGATATTTGTCCTATAATGACAGATCATATGCTTAAAATTCAGGAAAAGATAAAAAATGACCCGGAGGTTTTTCTTCTCTCCCATACTGTAATTCCTCAGCACGACAGTGTTCCGGTGCTAAAGGCATACGCAGTGGAGAAAGGAATAGATGATTCAAAATGGAACCTTGTAACCGGGGATAAAAAGCACATCTATGATCTGGCCAGAAAATCTTACCTGGCATCAAAATCCGATGGGGATGGAGGGCCTTATGATATGATCCATACAGAGAATTTTGTGCTGGTAGATAAATCCAGGCGCATCCGTGGATTCTATGACGGTACAGATCCCAAAGCTATAGAGGAACTGCTTGATGATTTAAAGATCCTTAAAGCTGAATACCGGAAGTAATACGTTCACTTTCTGAATTTTATCAAAAATTCTGGCCGTTTTGAGTATATGAGGATGACTGCTGTCGTTATTTTTTCTGCTGAAGGTTAAAAAATATTCCTTCCTACTCCTCAAGTTCCGTATTAATCGGAAGAAATTTTACATTCCGGATAATTAGATCATCTTTTGAACAATAGTGATCCTAAGATTGTAATCCGGATCTGCCTGCTTTGCACTTGGATATGGGGAAAGGTTCATTCCCTGGATGGTATAGAGAATACCTTTTGCTGAAAAATTCAGGGGAATATTGCCGTTACTAACAATAATGATTTTCTCTTCCAGAAAATTCCCATTTTCAAAAAGCTCCACTAAAACCTTGGCTTCTCCCTCCCAAACGCAGGTGACTTCCTTTGGACACCGGGAATCTGAAATCACCTCTTTAAATCGTAAAGCATTATTGCTAAAGGCGACCAATTCCCCCGGATGCAAATTGGAACTATAAACTATTGGTTCCTCTTTTGTCTGATCCTGGGCCATAAGTCCCGCTGAAACCAAAAGAAAGAGTAAAGAAAATATGATACGCATAGTTGTTACTTTTTCTAAAGACGATGAAAAAACATATGTGTTGCAAGAATTAACCCAATCCAACGTCAAGAGTCATCATTATAATAAAACCTCCTATGAATCCCATAGTAGCAATATCTGTAAATCTTTCCTGCTGTGATTCCGGGATCACCTCTTCCACAACTACGAAGATCATCGCACCGGCAGCAAAAGATAAAGCGTAAGGTAAAATAGGTTCAAAAGTCAAAACAGCCCACGCTCCCAGTAC
>DATHWA010000328.1:0-9451 GCA_035461025.1 Gillisia sp.
GACCTAAAGTTACAGTAGTCGCTCTTGGATAACTGGTGTATTCAATTCCTGCTGTTGGTATACCATTCAATGATTTATCTGTATTCACTTCAGGATCCAGACCGGAATATCCGGTAATAAGGAACAGGTTTTGTCCTGTAACACTTAATCTAAGTGCATTAAGGAAACTATCCGGACCTATTTCAAAATTGTATCCCAAGGTAGCATTTTGTAGTCTTAGGAAGTCCCCTTTTTCAAGGAATCGAGTGGAAACATCCGGGGCGTTATTCGCCGCTTCTCCATTCCCAATTACATTCCTGGTAACATTGGATCCGGAATTTAAAGCTCCCGCAGTAAAGAAGGCATTCTCTGTATTATTGTATACATAGAATCCCATTTGTCCTGTAAGGAAAGCAGAAAGATCCCAGTTACGGTATTCCATACGGGTAGAAAAACCTAGGTTGGTAGTTGGTAAAGCACTTTTTCCAACAAAGGTTTGTACATCCCCATTAGGATAGATCGTTTGTCCATTTTCATCAAAGCCTCCAAATTCTCTCAAATAATAAGAGAATAGAGGTTGTCCTCCGGCAAGAAGTTGGGCATATGCATTGGTAAGACCCTGCCCATTAATTCCTCCGGTTTGTACCAAACCGTCAAAGTCTTCAACCATATTCTCATTGTAAGCAATATTAAATCCTACATTCCAGAAAAATTCCTGCTCCTGGAACACATTATAGTCAATACTAAATTCAATACCCTTATTAATCACATTGGCATCAAGGTTTTCCCATACAAAATCCTGGGCTGCAGGTTGTGCAGAAAAAGTCTGGAATAAAAGATCTGTGGTGGATTTGTAGTAATAATCTATAGAACCGGTTAAGCGATCTTCAAAGAATCCATAATCAAAACCAATATTGGTTTGGGAAGTGGTTTCCCATTTAAGGTCTTCATTTCTAAAGGTTACCTGTCCTGTACCCGGAATATTGATCTCCCCATTGTCATTAATACCAAATCCTCCAAACCTGTCGCGAGGTGTGTAAAGGTTGTACGGAATCTCTTGGTTACCTGTAACACCATAACCAACTCTAAATTTAAGAGTAGAAAATGTTTCCGGGATGAAATCCTCATCTCCTAGTTGCCATGCAAACGCACCTGAAGGGAAATATCCATATTGGTTATTACCACCAAATCGTGTAGAACCATCTGCCCTTAAGGTAGCGGTGAATAAATATTTATCTGCCAGAGTATAATTTACCCTACCAAAGAAAGATTGTAATTCATCTATTGTATGAAAAGTATCTCCTGCGACTGCTCTGGCACCAAGGCCAGATGGAGCAGTAGGTCTTTCTGTAACAACATCTGGAAATAATCTATTTACGAACATACCACTATTATCAAAACCATATTGCTGGTAAGATCCCTGGATACTACCTTCAAGAAGGTCCCTGGAAGATTGTAGGTCATTAATCATTGCTGCCATCGCCATATTCTGGAAGCCCCAGCCACTAACGTTAATCCCCTGGCGATCAAATTCCTGATAAGAATACCCAACCAGGGCGTCTATCTTGGAATTTTCGAATAGCTTCTCATAGTTAAGCGTAAATTCCATCAACTTGTTGGTATTGTCAATTTCATTGATCTGAGATCTACCGTTACCCGGTACTGCACTCTGTACACCCTGGATATCTCCGGAAATACCAAAACCACGGTATGACTCGGCTTTATCATAACCAAGGTTTAATCTTGCTGAAAGACCATCTACAAGTTCATAATCTGCAGAAAAGTTAAGTAACATCCTATTGGTCTCTGTTTCATCAAGTGTATATTTCAAAAGAGAATTAGGATTAAGCTGACCGGTAAATTCAGAATCCGGATCGCTTTGAAGAGTAGGATTCGCCCTGTAAGCCCCTCCAAGAAGATCTCCCTGGAAACCGGCGTTATTGGAAATAGGAGCCCGTTCATCATTTACTCTGGAAACTGCAGTTTGAAGCCCCAGTTTTAATTTGTCATTAAATAAACGGTGATTGATGTTCAACCTTCCTGAAAGCCTCTCCATTGAGGAATTTTCAACAATCCCCATCAGGTCTGAATATCCAAGTGATACCCTGTAGTTACCCTGATTGTATGAATTTGCATAAGAAAGATTATGCTCTTGAGTAAAAGCAGTCCTTGTGATCTCATCCTGCCAGTCTGTATCGCCGCCAAAATCTGCAGCTTCTCTTTCACCACCTATTCCTTCATAAGCATTAAGGAATTCCTCCCTGTTTAAAAGGTCATAAGAATTTGCTGGGGTGGCAACTCCTAAATTTGTAGTGTAATCAAATCTCCCCCCTGTCATTCCACGTCCGGATTTGGTTGTGATTATAACCACACCATTTGCACCCCTGGAACCATAAATAGCTGTTGCAGAAGCATCCTTAAGAACACTCATACTTTCAATATCTTGCGGGTTAAGAAAGTTTAGCGGATTTTTTGGAGAGCTGTCCCCAAAACCAACGTTACTTCCTCCAGCAGAAACATTATCTCCTGCCAATGGAACTCCATCTACTACGAATAGGGGATCATTTCCACCACGTACAGAAGTTGTACCCCTAATTCTAATGTTAACTCCAGCTCCCGGCTCTCCACTTGTAGTAGTAACCTGTAGACCGGCAGTTCTACCCTGGATTAGCTCTTCCGGAGAAGCAACAACCCCACGGTTAAAATTCTCTGAGGTAACAGTGGCGACAGCACCGGTAGCATCTCTTCTTTGAACAGAGCCGTAACCAATAACCACCACCTCACTCAATGCTGATGCATCTTCACCAAGCGTAACATTAATTGTTTCTCTCCCATTTACAGGAATTTCCTGAGTAGCATAACCCAGGAAACTAAATACCAAAACAGCATCTGCCGGTACATTGTTCAAGGTGTACACCCCATCAAAATCTGTAGTGGTACCATTAGAAGTCCCCTGCACCAAAATGTTTACTCCGGGTAAAGGCATTTGCCCATCTGTTACTGTTCCTGAAACTGTCTGTGCCTCGACATAAGCAAAACTAAGTACAGCCATAAGGAACAAACAGCCCTTAAGAAATTTTTGTTTCATAAAAATAATTTTCATTTGATTAGTTAAAACCTGATTAGTTGAATTACTAAATTTAATGAAAAATAAACCATATAATCAAACATACCCTAATCGCAAACCTTTGAGTTTTATCGTTTTTTTAATATTTCGCATAAAATCCCTTTATAAATGCATGGTCTAAGAGCAATGTGAAGAAAACCTGAATCGTGATCAAACCCTTGTAAACACAGGGTTTAGGGGTTAAAATGATAGAAAAGTCAGAATGATTAAGAGGTTAAAAAAAGAAGTGTTAATAAAAAATTAAAATTTTTAAGAAGGTATTGCTATCATTAACTTTTTGGGTAAGATTTTGGCTTGAATGGAGCTTCTTTTACCTAAATACTCTCCATCTATTTGGAAAGATACAGGGGTTTTACACGTAATTTTGGCTTCTTTGGTAGTAATTATTTCAACCACTTCCGGGTCGAGATCTACTTCATTTCTTAATGTTTTTAAGATCTCAATGAAATCAAATTCCTTATATATCAGGATTTCAAAAGAGCCGTCATCCATTTTTCCATTAGGATTAACCATTGCACCTGTTCCATAGGAACTTGCATTGGCAATGGCGAGTAATATACCTTTAGTTTCAAAAGTAGAACCATTAGCTTCTACCGTGAAATTAAAAGGGTAGTCACTGCTTACCAGTGTGGGAACAGATTGAAGGAAGTAACCCCATTTACCTCTAATGCTGGACTTTTCATACCTGCTTATAAGTTCTGCATTAACTCCAAAATCACTCATATGAAGACAATACTCCCCATCTATCTCAATGATGTCCATATATGTGAAATTATCTTCAAAGGCAGTAGTAATTTGCTCTTCCAGGGTTGAGGGAAGCTGCAGGTTATAAGCAAGACCATTGGCAGACCCTGCAGGAATAATTCCCAATGGAATCTTTTTATTTTCCAGTGATTCCGCAACTAATTTAATGGTGCCATCACCTCCTGCAACAAGGATGCGCCATGGATTTAATTCTTCGATCTTGGGTTTAAGATTGAAAACATCCTCTCTTCCGGAAGTTTCAAAAACAAAAAGAGTTGCATTTCGTTTAATCACTTCCTTCTTTATTTCATCAACAAGGTCTGTCTTATCAAGGGCCCCGGAAATTGGATTAACCACCAGTAAAACATTCTTTATCTCCTCCATTGCTTTAATTTGTGTCTAAATTTAAGTAATTTGGGGAAGATTAGAGTTAATAAAACGTCAAGAGGGTGAAATTAGATTTGAAGTTATACAGGGGTTACGTGAACGATAAACACCTGGTTGTATTTGGTCATGTTTTTGAATCCTGGGCACCGGATAAATACCGAATGGACAGGCGTGGTATTAAGCATGCTTTTTCTATTATTCATATGTTCCGCATAAAACCTCTTAAGAACGTATCTATAAAACTCAATTTTAAGAATCTGGAGGTAGAAACAAAAACTCTTGATGACGGGTACTTTCGGTTTGATGTGCCTTTTCACGAGGAACTGGAAAGTGGATGGCATAACTACTGTGTCTCTTTTAAAGTAAATGAAATAGGTATTATTGAAACTGCAGAACTTCTCAAGCCTTATGAAAGCAAAGTGGGGATCATATCTGATATAGATGATACTTTTCTCATATCTCACAGCAATAATTTTTTCAAAAAACTGTATGTGATGCTTTTAAAGAATATAAATAAGAGAAAGATCTTTGATGATGTGGTAAAACACTACCAGCATTTAAGCATTGCGGGGCAGGATAGTGAAAGAGCTTCAAATTCATTTTTTTTTGTTTCCAGCAGTGAATGGAATCTTTATGGGTTTATAAATGATTTTGCTGAAATGCATGGACTCCCTAAAGCGGTCATTAAACTTAAGAAGATTAAAACAGGAATATCGGACTTTCTTTTTACCGGCAGGGGCAGCCACGATCATAAATTTGAAAAGGTCAAGGATATTATCTCCTTTTATCCTAATCTTCAATACGTTCTTTTAGGAGATGACTCGCAGAAAGATGCTTATATATATGAACGTATTTGCAAGATATTTCCTAAAAATGTAAAGGCAGTATATTTAAGACAAACCGGAAAGAAACAAAATATCAAAGTGTATTCTGTTCTAAAAAACATAGAAAGCCTTAATGTTGATACCTGTTATTTCGTGGGAAGTGATAAAGCCATTCTTCATTCAAAGAATATAGGAATAATATAAGCCTATATTTGATAAAGCTCTCCGATCATTCCATTATATTCGCCCACATTTTTTAAAACTTTTAATTTCTCAATTTGAGCGCAACAAATTTTATACAATCTTCGCTGGGTCTTTCCGGGAAAATGGTGCAAAATACCATTGACCTGCTTGATAACGACGCAACCATTCCTTTCATTGCCAGGTACAGAAAAGAACAAACAGGAAACCTTGATGAAGTACAGATAGAAAAGATCCGGGACCTTCTAAAACATTACAAGGAACTGGCAAAAAGAAAAGAAGCCGTGATTAAGGCAATTGAGGCTCAGGATTCTTTAACAGCAAGGCTTAGAGAGAGGATTAATAAGGCAATCACGCTTATAGAGCTGGAAGACCTTTATATGCCATTTAAGAAAAAGAGAAAAACTAAAGCAGAGGCAGCCAGGGAAGCCGGTTTGGAACCACTTGCTAAAATTATTCTGGAGCAAAAAGAAACTCAGATTAAAACAGTTGCGAAGAAGTTTCTTAACGACAACATAAAGAAGGTAGATGAAGCTTTACAAGGAGCCCAAAATATTATTGCTGAATGGGTGAATGAGGATCAAAAAGTGAGGACCGGCATTCGCAATTTGTACAAGTCCAGAGCGGTAATAAGTACCAAAGTCATCAAAGCTGAAGCAGAAAAGCCTGAAGCTCAAAAATTCAAACAATATTTTGAATGGGAGGAACAGCTGAAAAATATTCCATCCCATCGATTTCTAGCCATATTTCGTGCTGCCAAGGAAGGTTACTTAAGGCTGAAAATTGAAGTAGAGCAGGAGGAAGCGCTGCATAGAATAAACAGGTTTTTTATTGAACCGGGGCCCCCAATGATAACTCAACTAGTAAAGGAAGCTATTGAAGATGCGTACTCCCGATTATTAAAACCTTCATTTTATTCTGAATTTCTTGGAGCATCAAAAATTAAGGCAGATGAGGATGCAATCCTGGTCTTTGCTTCCAATCTTGAACAGCTGTTGCTTTCACCTCCCCTTGGAGAAAAGCGAATAATGGGGATTGACCCCGGGTTCAAATCCGGATGTAAACTGGTTTGCCTGGATGAGAATGGGGACTTGCTTTACAATGAGACGATATATCCGCATCCTCCACAAAGGGAATCTGCAATGGCCGGGAAAAAGGTAAAAACTTTAATCAATGCCTATAACATTGAAGCTGTGGCTATTGGAAATGGCACTGCCTCCAGGGAAACAGAACAGTTCATTAAAAAAATAATATTTGACAGGACCTTAAAGGTCTATGTGGTAAATGAAGCGGGAGCCTCAGTATATTCGGCTTCCAAAGTTGCAAGGGATGAGTTCCCAAACTATGATATAACAGTGCGGGGAGCAGTGTCAATAGGCAGGAGACTTAGTGACCCTCTGGCAGAACTGGTAAAAATAGATCCCAAATCCATAGGGGTAGGGCAGTACCAGCACGAGGTTGATCAAAACAGGCTGAAGGAAAAACTGGATATGGTAGTGATGAGTTGTGTGAACAGAATTGGAATTAATGTAAACACCGCAAGCAAAGAATTACTTTCCTATGTATCTGGCGTTGGAGTCGTTTTGGCTGAAAATATTACGGAATACAGAAAAGAGAATGGCCCATTTAAAAACCGGCAGGACTTATTAAAAGTACCACGGCTGGGGGCAAAAGCTTTCGAACAGGCGGCAGGTTTTCTCAGAGTAAAAGAATCAAATAATCCCCTGGATGATTCTGCCGTGCATCCGGAACGTTATGAGGTGGTAGAAAGGATAGCAGCAGACTATAAACTTAATATAAAGGCATTAATTGGGAATAGGGAAATTTTAAAGAGTGTAGAACTGCAAAAGTACACAGCGGACGGACTTGGGATTGTGACCTTAAAGGATATCTTACTGGAGCTGGAAAAACCCGGGGTGGATCCACGGGAAAAAATAAGCGTTTTTGAATTTGATCCTAATGTAAGAACCATAGAAGATCTTACTGAAGGTATGAGTTTACCGGGAATAGTAAACAACATTACTAATTTTGGATGTTTCGTGGATATAGGGATTAAGGAAAGTGGTCTTGTTCATATTTCAAAACTGGCAAAAGTTTATGTAAGTGATGTTAACTCCATCGTAAAACTTAACCAACAGGTACGGGTAAAGGTCCTGGATGTAAATAAGGAAAATAAAAGAATCCAACTTTCTTTAATAGATTAGTTTGCCGGGTAGAAAATTAGGAAAAAAAACACGCCTGGACATATTATCCAGGCGGGCCTTAACACTCAACAATTCGGTAAAGTAAATTTACCTTCTTCTCCGGTAATTGGAACCATCAAATTCTCTTCTTTCATAGAAGTCATCATCATCTGTAGTTCTGCCCATGTTACGATCACTGCGGTAGGTTTCGTCCTTATCCCTTCGGCCATGCTCAGCCCTGTCTGCATCACGTCTCTCTTGTTCCTGGAAATTGGGGTCGTTCTCCCTTCTCTGTTCCCAGTTACCGCTACTATCACTATCATCTGCAGTTGTTCCTGTTATTGAGGTATGGCGCATTTCATCCCTGTTGCTATCTCTTCGATCACTATCACTTTTTGTTCTGTCATAAGAATCTAGAACAACAACTTCATATTCCCGGTTTACTGCAGCACCTTTTTCTATACGTTTGGTTTCTGCAAAGGTTTGGTGATTAACCCTGTCTGTATAAACAAACTTTTGATCTTCGTTTAAATTCACCAGGCCTACGGGAATTATAATATGATTTTCTCCTTCTTTATTAATGAATTCATGAACTTCACTATCTGCGGGTTGTCCATAAGGGTCATGGTTTGCTTCAATAATAGTAGTATCAACTTCCACGTCCAGGTAAACCACACGTTGTGTTTGCTTGTTCACAAGCAGGTTATCTACTTTTCCAATAACTCTGTTATCTTTATCCTTAACCTCCCATCCTCTTACATCCGGGTCATCACTGGATACTTTATAATCTGATAACTCATTGAGGTAAAAAAGGTTTTTGTTTTTATTTTCATGTTTAGTTGCCATAATATCTTTTTTTATAGGTTACTCATGCTTCTCAAGACATCTGCGGCCTCTTTGAAGAATGAATTAATTTCTTCTTTTTGCTCCAGTGTTAATGTAGAGCTGTCAATCTCCTGAACTGCAGTTCGCACATCTTCTACATCCCCGGATAGAGTAGGATAATTTTTTTCCTGTATTCTCTCCAGTACATCGGCTATTTTATTCCCCGTTTCCTTGATTTTGTCGGCGTGATTTGTAGCCTGTGGATTTTGGGTGATTTCCTGAGCTTCTTCTCTCATTTCTTCGAGATCTTTATCTATATCCATATTCACTTCAGCAGCTTTTGCTTCTACAGCATCAATTAAGTGAATAAGAGCGTTGTTGGTATATTCGTGATCTATCCCCATTCTTTCACGATCTTCCACGTGCGCAAGGTAGGCTGACACCCCGTTCGTACCAAGAGTATCACGGGAGGTCTCATCCCATCCCATAGTTGAATTATCGGTGCCTCTCCTTTGGGCGTCTGTATAAGTGGTGTCACGAACCTGTTCTGTTCTATTGTCATCCATATCGTCCATGTCATCCATATCATCATTATTTCCGGCTAATAGGAAATAAAGTATGATCCCCAGAATAATTAATCCTACGATGATCCACGGCCATATAGGTTTTTTCTTTTCAATTTTAATTTCTGCCATAATTTTATTTTTTGATTAGTAATTAGTATTTGCGTTAAACGCTACCTACGAAATTACCATATAGGTTAGGGTTTATGTATTAATGTTAGGCTAAAATGTTGTTAATTAAGCACTAAAGAGCAGCGGGGAGGGCTCTGCGCGACCTTTTTTATATTTTCATATAAATGGCCAGCCTTTATTCATTTTATTTCCCAATGGTGATCGAAATAATTAACAGAAAATTGAGCCTCTCCTCTTTAAAATTGAAAATAAGGGCGGGGACTGAAATTCTGTTTTTCTTCTTTTGTATTTAAATTGGTTTTGATCTCTCGTTTTCTATCATAGCGAATACAATTTGAGTGATGGCATGTTAGGGAAAGAAGAAAGATTTTGTACAAAACCAAAAAAGCCCCATTCGGGGCTTTTTAGTTTATATATCAAAATGATTTATTTTTCATTCTCAAGCCAATTCCTTGCGTTTACAAATGCTTCTATCCAGGGAGTCAC
>DATHWA010000329.1:0-2371 GCA_035461025.1 Gillisia sp.
GAAAAGGATGATCCCTTTTTCAGCCTTATTTTTCCAGATGGTTCGTTGAATGGCCGATTTTATCAGCTTCAGCATGACAGAAAGGATTTCCTTATTGTCCTTTACTTCATTCAATTCAAAAACGATGAGCCTCTTATCTTCGATTTTATAGGTTTGGTCCTCCCCTGCTTCAAATAAGAAACTGTAAATGCCTTCCCCAACATATTCAGACATAATGTGGAGAAAATTATTGATGTTAAAGTAATCCGGATGGATCCTTAAATCCTCCAGAAGATCCACCCTGTGTGCCTCAATATAGCGGTAGAAGCTTTGGAGAGAATACTTACCATTTATATTTAGATAATAATCACGCAGGATCTTTTTTATTGAAACAGACTGAGCTTTTGTAATCTCAAGTTCTGAAGCAAATAACTCAAACAGAAATTCAGCAAGGTTCTCGAGCCACTCCGCCGTAAGATCATCCAAGTTGCTTATGTAGAAAGGATTGATCCCTAAGCTCTTTCCGCTCTCATAGCGGAGAATGGTGTAATCATTAGGATAAAGCTTAGCAAATTTGGTATAAGATCCTCCCAGGTCTATAATCACAAGGCGAACCCCGCTTTCAAAATACTGCCGGAGGATATTATTTGCCAGAAAGGATTTGCCCTCTCCTGTAGGGGCGAAGATGGCAAAGTTCCTGGCTTTTATGCGCTTCTTTTTATCGTCCCATACATCTTTCAAAACCGGAATATTATGTTCCCGGTCATTAAAAATAATCCCGGTTTCATCCGATTTATAATTGCTGTTATTGATAAAAAGGCACAAACTATGTTTAAGATCTGTAACGTACAGATCTTCGTTGCAAAAATTGGAAGAGAAACAGAAAAAACTGTTGAGGAAGTAATTTTTCCGCTCCTCTCCCAGGGGGAAATAGGGGGATATATCCAATTCTTTAAATTCGGTTTTAATCCTGGAGCCAATCCTTTCAAGGTTGTGAAAATCCCGGTCCCAATAGATCACATTGAGATGCCCGCGAATAATCCTTGAAGTATCATCTGCATTTATATGGTCCAGGATATGCTGGATTTTTTTAAGGACAACCTTGTTCTGTGACCCAAAATTGGAACTCTTATTGAGTTCTTCAATTTTCTTGTCCAGCAGCTTGCGCCATTTCTGTTTGTCATCCAGGTAAATAATCTGGTTTACAATGTGGTTCTCGTTCAGTGCAAGTCCCAAACCATCGATAAATCCCTGATGAAAAACAAAATCATCGGAAGTAAAACGCTCATTGGTCTTACTGCTTTGCACACTTTCGCCAAAGCACAACTCACTGTTGACCGCCAGGATATCAAAATAATTTTCGCCAATATTGATAGGTCCTTTATCCAAAACAATGTTCGTATCAAAACCTTCATTAAATCCGTTGAAATATTCATTGGAAAGGGTATGGATCTCATTTTCTGAAAGGGGAAGCAACTCTAGTTTCCTGCTGTTATTGATAAATGAAACAGAATCATTCACGGCAGCAATGAAACCCTTAATATTTTCATCAGATTCCCCGGGGATAGCCTTATTTATTTTTCTGAAAGGATTGACATACTTTGGATTATTCAACGCCTTGTTCCTTGTGAGGATAAAAAACAGATAGCTTCGATGTTCTATATATTCCCGGTCTTTGAAGTAACGATGGGTAGCCTTTTCCAAAAAGCTTTTGTTGGGCAAATTCCCAGATGAATACCCCCGCTTAACATAAATATCCTGCTTGTGCACCACACTACCGGTAGGTAACGATTTAATTGCCTGGAACCAGGAATTGTGGATGTCCTCAAAATCCTTTTCAGACAATGAATATATCTCGGGGAGAATTGCCTGGTACCCAACCACCACATTGCCATTATTGGCAAAAATGATATTTCCCTGAATATCCACTATGGGCCTAAAATATGCGAGATTAATCCTGGTCATAATTGAAAAGGTTTGATTTTTTGTTAGTGATATTCTTCGGAAAAACACTTGTGAATTCAAGGTATCGGGGAATGTTTGTAATCCGGGTTAGGCCAATGTATAGGCCTGCATTGAAAACAAATACACTGATTACAATAGTAAAGCTGAAAGAAAAAATAATGACGAGAAGCGATGCTATTACGGCTACCATCATCAAGGCGAAAAGTGAGATGGGGAGTCCCCAGATCAGCGCTTTTTTTCGAATATTTCTATATATCTCGAAGCGCTTCATTAGACTACAATACTTATTAGATACGTGAAAATTCCCACTACCGCCCCGGCAATGAGCACAAAGACCAAAACCCGGGTGATGCCCTTTTTCAGATCTGCATTCTCTCCAAAGAAATGACCAGCATTAAACAGAAACCCGACCAGAAAAATAACCCCG
>DATHWA010000330.1:0-2107 GCA_035461025.1 Gillisia sp.
TAAACAGCTGTTATTGGAATATTTAGAGCAGGTTATAAAGATTCTTCAGGATGAAACAAATGAAGCCGAATTGAGCAGCTTTCTTAGGAAGGTACAGGTTACAGAAATTCAAATCTCCTCCTGGAGTTTTGACCTTATAAATACATGGATAGATTTAACCAATATTGAGCAAACAAAATCTAGAAGGATTAAGAAATTAACCAGGGCCTTGGAAAATAAGATTTAAAATGAAATCTGAATTTGGGAAGAATTAGAAGTTTGGCCTGAGTTTATAAAACAAAAACCCCGGGTTATTGGCCCGGGGTTTTTATTTTATATAATTAATCCTATTGTATTTGCTTTATATGTTTAAGTCGCTTTCTTGCAGTTCGTTTGTTGCGTACATTCACCTTCATCCTGTTCACCAGGTAGAACATTACCGGCACAACTATTAAGGTTAGGAATGTTGCGAAGATCAATCCGAAGATCACGGTCCAGGCAAGCGGTCCCCAAAAGATCACGTTATCTCCACCAATCTTAATGTTGGGGTCATAGTCAATAAATAATCCGAAGAAATCTATGTTTAACCCAACTGCCAGTGGTATTAATCCCAATACCGTGGTTATGGCCGTTAATAATACCGGTCTTAACCTGGATTTTCCCCCTGCGACAATAGTTTCAAAATATTCTTCCCTTGTAAGTAATTCACTGTCTTCATAACCAAGTTCAGCTTTTTTCCTGTCTACCAGGAGCTGGGTGTAGTCAATAAGTACAATTGCATTATTCACTACTATCCCGGCAAGTGAAATGATTCCCATCATGGTCATGATAATGATAAAATCCATCTGGAAAATTACCAGACCCAGAAAAACCCCTGCAAGACTCAGTACCACCGCCATCAAAATAATTGCCGGTTTGGAAACAGAGTTGAATTGTGCTACCAGAATAAGAAGTATTCCTCCCAGAGCTATAAGCAACGCTTTAAGCAGAAAGTTCATGTTCTCTGCCTGTTTTTCCTGCTCTCCTGTAAATTCCAGGGTCATCTCCTTTGGAAGGTCATAGTTGTTAAGCGAAGATTTTAACTGCTCGACAATTTCATTTCCGTTGAAATCCTGCAAAACGTTGGAATAAATGGTAATTACCCTCTTAAGATCTTTCCTTTTAATGGAATTAAAAGTTGAGGTTTCCCGGGTTTCGATAACAGACGAAATTGGCACCTGTACCAATTCCCCCTGGTTATTTCTAAAAGTAACAGGCTGATTAAAAAGGGCAATCTGGTCATATCTAAGATCTTCGTTGAACCTTACATTGATTTGGTAATCATCATCCCCGTCTTTGTACGTAGAAACTTCCTCACCATAAATGGCCCGTCGTAAGGTTTGCCCTACAGATGATGTTGACACCCCCAACTGGCCGGCCTTTCTACGGTCTACCTTAATGCCCAGCTCAGGTTTGGATTTATTTACATCGATATTTAATTCTTCAATCCCTGCAATTCCAAGACCGTTAATATACTCCCGAATATTTTCTGCCTGCAGGAGCATCTCATCATAATTATCACCCTTAAGTTCAATGTTAATAGGATAACCGGACGGTGGGCCTGCTGCATCTTTTTCAACGATAATGGAAGCTCCCGTGAAACCTCTAACGGCATCACGAACCTCGCTAAGAACATGGCTGCTCGCCACACCGCGTCTTTCGCTGAATTCCCTCATCGAGAGGGTAACTTTACCTTTGTGAGGCATCTCATTTTGCTGTCCCCCATCGGTTTGTGGATTTCCGGCACCCTGACCTACCTGGGAAATGGCACTTTCTACCATATAATTATAGCCATCCTCGTCCTCATACTTCTTGATCACCTCAAAAACCCGCTGCTCTACCTGTTTTGTAAGCTCATTGGTTTTATGGATATCTGTTCCTTCCGGAAATTCTATGTAAGTGATGATCTGGTTTGGCTGATTTTCAGGAAAGAACAATACATTTGGTTGTACCAGTCCTACAAGAACGAACGAGAAAATAAGCAGTCCAAGCGTTCCGAAGAAAAACATGTAAGCCTTCTTTTTCCGCAAGGCAAACTTCAGAAATTTTTCATAGTTGTTTTCCAGCTTTTTCAATGCGCGATACTGGA
>DATHWA010000331.1:0-1558 GCA_035461025.1 Gillisia sp.
AAACTGCGTTCCGTATTGCAGGGAAGCAGCTCCTCTTACCACCTGAATTTCTCTCAAAGCTTCCGCAGGAGGGGTGTAGTAACTTTCGGGATAACCAAGTACATCTGCGGAGATGTCGTAATCGTTTTGCCGGGTGTTGAAATTTTGAGTACGGTTAGGATCCAGCCCTCTACCGCCAATATTAAGTTGCAGTCCGGCATCGCCATTGTCATAAATATTAAGTCCCACGATCTGGCTATAGATCTGCCTGGCGTTATTTGTAGCTAGATTTGCCGTGAGTTCTTCCATAAGTACTACCTCGCTCTTTTTTCCCGCATAGATGGCAGTACCCTCGACCTGCCGGAGGCTTCTAAGGGCAAAAAGTTTCTTTCTTCGTTGGGTAAGAACCACCTCAGTTAGAATTTCCGAAAGTGGCATCATTTCAAAATTAATTGTTTCGCCTGGAACTCTTACTGTACTGTCAATTATTTCATGCTGAAAACTGAAGATGGTTAATTGATATTCCCCGGCCTTTAGATCCACGAACTCGAAGTTCCCATTCCTATCTGTTACTTCAAGTTTTCCTGTAGTGCGATTATAAACCTCCACTTCAGCAAGCGGGAGACCATCTTCTGAAGAAATTACTTTACCCCGCAGGACTTCCTGGGCATTAATGGATCCCAGTGTAAAAAAAAACAACAGACTAAATGCCTTTGATAGTGTCATGGAAGGGGAGTATAAATGTTTTTGGTTTAAAAGAATCTTTGTGTTTGAGGAGGTTTATTTCAGGGTCTATGTAAGGCTTACTTCTCCTGCCGTTAAGGGCAACATAGTTTTCTACATAAACTTGAATATTCCTGTGGCCATCCCTGGCAAAATGATCTGCCAGGAAATGGGCATATTCCAGCATAAAATCCGGTTGAGTGGCCATATGTTTTTCCTGGAAAGGGGTTAAAAAATCTGAATTATCTACGTAAAACCAGGCACCGCTTTCTCCATCCTGAATTTTAAACTGGGCGTAGCCTGCTTTTTCCATAAGCATTACACGCCAGGAAAACCGGAACCCTTCTTCTGTCCAGAATAATTCTCCCGGATACATTAAATACCTCCCGGGGAAAAGAAGCTGAATTAAAAAGAACACACTAAGAGTAGCCGTCAGGATCTTTTTATTAAATGGCTGAAAATGCTTTTCTACACCGTTATCAAATCTCGTTTTAGCGATGCCTAAGAGAGCTGATACTTTTTGGAGGATCTTGTGATGTAAACCGGCATCAAAGAAAATTAAGGCGCTTACGATCATAATATAGGGAAACATCCCAATGGGAAAGAGGATCCTGGTCACCAGGTGAAACACTACTACCAGAAAAAATCCAACTACTCGTGTTTTTTTGTACAACAGAAGAAAAGGGATGGCCAGATCATAAAGCATCCCGGACCAGCTGAAAAAATAATGAGTCCAGTCCTGTGGCAAAAAAGCTCACAATAGAGTAAGATCATATTTGGAAGGTAGCCAAATTTTAAGGGGCATGGCCTTCAATAACCAATCTGAATTTATCTTGGCAAGGCCGGCATAAAAATA
>DATHWA010000332.1:0-2506 GCA_035461025.1 Gillisia sp.
CTTTATTTTTAATAATAGCAAGGATATCAAAACGTACCTCTACATCCATATTGTGATCTGTCACAAAGTGATCTACGGCTTTTACCAGGCGGTGAATTTGCCTGGCTTTTACGAATTCCTGCGGATTTCCAAAATCCGGGGTGCTGCGGGTTTTTACTTCAATAATTGCAAGGATATTATCTTTTCTCGCAATGATGTCTACCTCTGCCTTTTGGAACACAAAGTTTCTCGCTACGATCTCGTAACCCTTTTTTAGAAGAAATTCTACAGCCAGATCCTCTCCTGCTTTTCCCAATTCATTATGTGCTGCCATCCATTTAAAAGGAATTTATTGAGCGATAGGGGTAATAAAAATACGGCATTTTATAATAGCTGCCTCAAAAAATTCAGGGTTTATAAACCACTGTTTGCACTCTAAGGTTAAGATTTTCAATTTCTTCCGCTGTGGCATCAATGATGAAATCACCATAGAATTTATTGTCCGGCTCATTTGCTGGAGCAAGAAAGACGCGTAAATTGCTGTTCTCAAGTTTGCCTTCATTCCATACAACCGCCCCGCTATAATCCCAACCAAAGCCATAGAAGGAAATTGGTTTTCCGTTAAGCGCATTTAGCTCGTCATAAGTGGTTCCGGGTTTTATGCCTTCCCTGGATTTCCATTTCCCGCCT
Source organism: Gillisia sp. (assembly GCA_035461025.1). Taxonomy (GTDB): domain Bacteria; phylum Bacteroidota; class Bacteroidia; order Flavobacteriales; family Flavobacteriaceae; genus Gillisia. Next base: position 670 of record DATHWA010000332.1, read on the forward strand.
TCAGTAAAACGGATGTCATTAATTTGAGTTCGCTCCGCATTTGCCCAGGTGATATGTAGCTCATCCGGAGTACCGGGATAGAGGATACAGTAAGGGTATTCCTCTGTACCTTCTTCAAACATTCCCACATCTTCTTTTATTTTAGCTTCAGGATGCTTCTGCTTTATTTCATCAATGTTATAAGCGGCAATGTTTTCCACTACGAAAGGATCTTCAGTAGAGGTATTTGTTGTTTTGGTACTCTTACATGAGATAACCCCCATGAGGAGGACAAGAAGGATCAATCGTTTCATTTAAATATATTTCGGCTAAAATTAGATACATTTCCCGCACCGGCATTGTCTTTTACAAGAATTTAACGCGTAATATTTAACAGTTACGTACCTTTACAGCCTTAAAAATTCTACCTGTTAATGGATCAATCTCAACAACGATATACAATTACGGCTGCCCTGCCTTATACCAACGGGCCTATTCATATTGGACACCTTGCCGGGGTATATGTTCCGGCCGATATTTATGCGCGTTTTCTTAGAATGCAGGGCAATGATGTTGCCTTTGTGAGCGGAAGCGACGAGCACGGGGTGGCAATTCCAATGAAAGCGAAGAAAGAAGGGATCACTTCTCAGCAGCTTATAGATAAATATCACACTATCATTAAGAAATCCTTCGAGGACTTTGGGGTTTCATTTGATAATTATTCCCGAACCTCTTCAGAAATACATCACAAAACCGCTTCCGGATTCTTTAAAAAACTCTTTGATGAGGGTAAATTCATTGAAGAAACCACAGAACAGCTTTATGATGCAGAAGCAAATCAATTCCTTGCCGATAGATTCGTCACAGGAACCTGCCCAAAATGCGGAAATGAAGAGGCTTACGGGGACCAGTGTGAAACCTGCGGAAGTTCCCTCAATGCTACAGATCTTATAAATCCGAAGTCGGCTATTACAGGTGCCGTACCTACTATGAAGCAGACGAAGCACTGGTTCCTTCCTATGGATCAATATGAAGACTGGCTTAGGGAATGGATCCTTGTAGGGCATAAGAGAGACTGGAAAGTGAATGTTTACGGACAGGTGAAATCCTGGATTGATGATGGCTTAAGGGCTCGTGCCGTTACCCGTGACCTGGACTGGGGAATTCCGGTACCGGTTGAGGGAGCGGAAGGCAAGGTATTATATGTTTGGTTTGATGCGCCCATAGGTTACATCTCCTCTACCAAGGAATGGGCAGAAAGGGAAGGAAGGAATTGGGAAGATTACTGGAAGGCAAAAGACACTAAATTGGTGCATTTTATTGGAAAAGATAACATCGTTTTTCATTGCCTGATATTTCCAATAATGCTTAAAGCTGAAGGAAGTTACATCCTGCCGGAAAATGTTCCTGCAAATGAATTTTTGAACCTGGAAGGTAAAAAGCTTTCCACCTCTAAAAACTGGGCGGTTTGGCTGCATGAGTATCTGCAGGATTTCCCTGGGCAGCAGGATGTGCTTAGATATGTTCTTACAGCCAATGCGCCGGAGACGAAAGACAATGATTTTACCTGGAAGGATTTTCAGGCACGAAATAATAATGAACTGGTTGCCGTTTTCGGGAATTTCATTAATCGGGTTGTTGTATTAACTCACAAATACTACCAGGGAGAGATTCCTTCTCCCGGAGAATATTCTCAGGTTGACGAGGAAACTTTGGCAGCTTTAAGAGCTTATCCTGCAGTGATCGCAAGTTCTATTGAGAAATATCGCTTTCGCGAAGCACAGGGGGAATTGATGAATTTGGCAAGGCTGGGGAATAAATATCTGGCAGATGAGGAGCCCTGGAAACTTATAAAAAC
>DATHWA010000333.1:0-10537 GCA_035461025.1 Gillisia sp.
ACCTTAATATAGGAAGTTGCCCCGCCAAGCTTTTCATCCAAGACCTAGACAGGATTGGCTCCGCCTTTCCTTTGAGCTCCCACCTGAAAATAGAAAGTTGCCCCGCCCTCCGGGACGTGGCACTTTTTTCATTTTTCCAAAGCTTTGAGCGTTGCTCAGCTTTTCCAAAAACGAAAAAAGTCCGCACTTTCGTGCGAACTTTCCTGCTTTAAGTGACCTCGACAGGATTCAAACCTGTAACCTCTTGAGCCGTAATCAAGTGCGCTATTCAGTTGCGCCACGAGGCCTTTTTGCGGGTGCAAATATATGTTTATTTTTAAAAAACCGAAAACAAAGACCAGCTTTTTTTAAGCTTATTTCAGCCGGCCGGAAAAGAAGGGTGGGACGGGGCTTTCTTTCAGCTTATAAAAAATTTCCTCACCGAAAGAAAAATAGCCACCTCTTGCTATTTGTGCAGAGCTTTAAAATTCTTATTTTTCCATCTTACAAATTTACAGCTATGAGAACTCTCTTCACCCTATTCTTCAGTTTAACGGTCATTATAACTTCTTTTGCGCAGGATAATCTGCCAACAGATTATCTTTCAGCTCAATTCCATAAGGAAAGACGCGAGGCGCTAAGAGCACAAATGCCGGCTAACTCTGTCGCGGTGTTCTTTGCCAATGCAGTACGTAACAGGGCCAATGATGTGGATTACATTTACCACCAGGATCCGGATTTCTATTACCTCACAGGTTATAAGGAACCAAACTCGGTGTTGGTGATCTATTCTGAAGATCAAAAAAATGAAGAAGGGGGGTCCTATAATGAACTTCTTTTTGTACAGGAGAAAGATCCGCGGGCAGAGCAGTGGAACGGTTACAGGCTGGGAACCGAAGGCGTTAAGGATAAACTGGGATTTGCACAGGCTTTGAATGGGAAAGAATTTTTAAATTCAGGAATAGATTTCACGGCATTTGATGCGGTGCTATTTAAGGACTTCGCTAACGACTTTAGGGATGATCCGCGAGATCCTGCCGATCTTTTTGACCTGGTAGAATCATTTAAACAGCAAACCGGCTATTATTTAGAAGAAGGGGAAACCGGTACAGTGACAATGGATAAGGAACTTAGGACCCAGGGTAATCTCCCTGTTGAAAGAGCAAAACTGGATAACAGGAGCCTAATGAGGTATATGGCGGGCTTAAGGCAGATCAAAACAGAGGAGGAAATGGTCCTGCTTACAAAGGCTATCCGAATTTCAGCTATGGGACAGCGGGAGATCATGAAGGCGATGCACCCCGGGATGAGCGAAACTGAGATCCAGGGAATTCACGAATATGTTTATAAGAAATACGGCAGCGAGTACGAGGGGTATCCCAGTATTGTAGGTGCCGGTAATAATGGCTGCGTGTTGCATTATATAGAAAATAACAAGACCAAAGTAGGAGAGGATCTTGTGCTTATGGATTTGGGAGCAGAATATCACGGTTACACTGCCGATGTTACCAGAACAATCCCTGCATACGGAAAATTCACCCCGGAACAAAAAGCGATTTACGATCTCGTTTATGAGGCACAGGAGGCGGGGATTGCAGCTTCTGTCGTAGGGAATCCTTTTCGATCTCCCGATGCGGCCGCAAGGAAGGTCATAAATGAAGGCCTTGTGAAATTGGGCATCGTCAAAACTGAAGCTGAAGCTAGACAGTACTTCCCGCATGGCACTTCCCATTATTTAGGTCTTGATGTGCACGATCCCGGATTGGGAGGGGATTTTGAGCCTAATATGGTAATTACTGTGGAACCGGGGATCTATATTCCGGAGGGAAGCGATTGTGATCCAAAATGGCATGGGATTGCAGTAAGGATAGAAGATGATATACTTATAACTGAAAACGGCCCGGTGAACCTATCCGGGGAAGCACCACGAAAGTCAGATGAAATTGAGGCGCTTATGAAGGAAACCAGCCCTCTGGAAGCATTTGTGCTCCCGCATCTGGACTAGATTTAGAGAGTTATTTTTTGTTATAGTTTGGGACTTCCTCGTGCAGGGCAATGATATCTTTAAATTCCTGCACGCTCAAGGATTTCTGAAAATAACCAATAACCTGTGGGAAATTATCTGCTTTTTTTAGATCATCCTTGAAAAGGGAGGATGTGACAATCACTACATTTAGCTTTTCTCCATAAGCTTTATTTTTGGTGGCTTCCAGAAACTCCCAGCCGTTCATTCCCGGCATGTTTAAGTCCAGAAGAATAAAGAAATTTCCGAAAGTTTTAGCTTCCGTGTCCAGGTAATCCAGTGCCTTTTGTCCTTCAGAAAAGAACAAAGGGTTTTCAATGCCCATCTTTTTTAGCATAAAGATCTGCATCTGGCCAATGATCAAGTCATCATCTACAATGATGGTTTGTATTTTTTCCGATTTATCGTTCAATTTCTATCTCTTCAGTCTTATTAATAATTCCTTTAATAACATTGTCCATCTCATCTGCGGCATCATGGATCTTTGCAATAACGCTTTCCCGGGACCAAAGTTCATAGCTTTCATTTTGCAGGAGTTGCAGCAATCCTTTTAATCTCACAAGAGGAGCCCTTACAATATGGGCCTGTTCCCAGGCCACTTCTTTCAGTACTTTGTTTTGCGTTTTAATATTTTTCAATAATCTCCGGGACTCAGTAACATCCAGCAGGGCCCCCACCAAGCCGGATAGGCATCAGCGATGATAAAATTTCCCGCGTCCCGCTTGAGCAGCAGGCAGGGAAAGGAAAGGGCATTAAAGATTGTGAAATAATCAACCATAAAGGCAGGGGGAATCTAATTATTTTTTAATGCTCTATAATTTAGAAATATCATCACCGGTAATTCAGAAGTTTATGAACTATTAAACCTCGTATAAAGTTAAGATAAATAAAATTGTTTTTGACGGATGTTTTAAACCTTTTATAGGGTTTTTTACACGTTTTTAAGTTTTATTGTAGGAAAAAGACTTCAAGGGGTTAATATTGCTGAAGAACCTGTAATTGATGTAGAATTAAGAAAAGGAAGATAAATAAAAGAAAGCCAGATCATTGGATCGTAGTACAGGAATTATGACTGCGCAATTTTTTAATGGACTGGAGCTCCTTTTTTATCAAATCCTGCTGCTGCCGGTTACTCCGCCACAAAAAGAGCAGCCAGATAAAGGCGATGCAGGTTAAAAATATGAAGATGTAATTAAGCATTTTTAAAAATGAGGCAGGTAAATTTATTACAAATGATCTTTTAATCGTTACGGAAATCCATAATCGTATGTTAATTTGTTTGATACATACCGCTAATAAAAATTGAGGAGGATGGGGGATTTTCGAATAAAAGTAGGGAAGGGTGGAGAATCGGGACCCTCTCCACCCCTAATTGGAGCTGTTATTAAACTGCTTAAAACTTACAACCTACAGCCTAAAATTCACATTGCCAACAAGCTCTTCTTCTCCTGTTTAGATAACTTCTTATACCGTATCGCCGCCAACCGGCTAATAATAAGCAATGCGGCAACCATCCAATATATCCATTCCGGAATAGGAACAGGGTCTCCGGAGGCATAGGAGTGCAGGCCGGAGAGATAGTAATTCACGCCAAAGGAGGTCATAATAATGGAGGAAAATGCCCAGAGACTGGCAATATTGAGCACCAGGGAATTCTTGAGCTTTGGAATGAGCCTTAGGTGTAATACAAAGGCATAGACCATAATGGAGATAAGAGCCCAGGTTTCCTTTGGGTCCCACGCCCAGTAGCGGCCCCAGCTTTCATTTGCCCAAACACCTCCAAGGAAAGTCCCTACAGCAAGTAAGAACAAGCCAATTGTTATGGACATCTCGTTCACCATACTGAGTTCCCTCATACTTTTCCACCATTTTTTTGACGGAGTTGCGGGCTTGAAAATAAGGAGCAGCAAACTCAACAGCGCCAGCAGGGCGGCAAGTGCCAAAGGCGCGTATCCGCTTACGATCACAGCTACGTGTATCTTTAACCAATAGGAGTGCAGTACAGGCATAAGGTTGGTGATCTCGGGGTTAAGCCAGTCAAGGAAGGCCACAAACAGCAGGGTGCCCGCAAACAGGATTCCCAGCGGAACGGTGAAGTGGGATTTTTTCTCGAATAAGAGTCCGAATAACAAGATGCACCAGGCTACAAATACCAGCATTTCAAAGCCATCACTCCAGGGTGCCCGGCCGGCGATATACCAGCGCAATCCCAGATGAAACGTAAATAGTACCAGTCCCAGCCACGCAAACACCAACCCTGCATTCCAGGAGATATTGAGCCATTTATTATTTTTAAATAGTTTGATAATAGCGAGAATGAGCATAATGGCTCCCAGGATCCAGAAGAATCCGAAGAGGCGGTTTCCTAAATTAAGTTCGTTGTAAAAAAGTTCTGCTGCCAGGATCTTATCGTCGGGGTAAACGGCCGCGCCGGCTTTTTCCTGAAACAGCTGAATATAGGACAACACCTCATAAGCTTCATTATAGTTAGCCGAAACAAATCCTTTTCCAAGGGCCGACATATATAGCGGGGTGATATTCTTTACAAAATGGGAATCCTCCCCGTTAAATTTGGTGTGCTGATTAGTGGTATACCACGTATTATTGCTGTCTTCCTTGTTGGGAAACATCTTTAGAAAATCCCCGCGCAGGATAGCATAGAATATGTTGAAGCGCTCATCTACTTTCAAAAGTTCCTTGTGAGCTTCGTTTCTTTCCGCAGGTTTAAGACGGTTAGCCTCTTCCACCAGGTCCTGTAGCAAATACTTCCCATCGGGGTCCAGCAGATCTTTAAAGCTCACACTGTTTACCGGTTCGAGGTCAATTGCCTTGAAGATCGCACCTGCTTTTTTAGGATCTACTTTTATAAGTGGTAGCGAACTATAGGCAACGGGATCCAGCTGCACCGCCAGTAAAAATTGCTCTGCAGTAAGCTTCACTTCTCCCTCTCTTTGCTTTACTGTGATCACGGTGCGGCCGCTGAGTTTTCGGGTGATCTCATTGGCAAGGGTGTTCAGGGGTTTCATCCTTCCGTCAAGGTCCTGGACCACTAATCCGCCGTATGCCTCTGCATGCTCTAAAGGAACTACGGTATGCCGCACATCGGGGAGTTGATCATTGGAATAAGCTTTTATTCCGAAGAACAAAGATAACAGGATCACCAGGATGGTGAGCGTGGTTGCTTTGGGAATAAGGATATTCGGCTTACCAACTTCGGGCGTTGCCTCCCAATCGGTTTCTTTTTCAGCAGCTATCTTTTTACCTTTTTTGGTGTTTTTGGATGCTTCAGCTTTTAATCTTCGGTTAAGCATACTAAAGCGGCTACCCTTCACGAAAAATGTAAAGAACATTCCAATTGTAAGCAGGGTATAGGAAAAATAGGTGATATAAGTTCCCGGCCTGTCCTGACTTACCGAGAGAATAGTGCCCTGCTCATCTGTATCATAAGATGCCTGGTAGAATCGAAATCCTTTATGATCCAGAACATTGTTCATAAAGATCCTGTAGGGAAAACTGGCCTCGTGGTCTATCACCTGCAATTCGCTGGCGTAACTGGCAGGGCTTTCGCTCCCCGGGTATCGCTCCAGCTCAAATGCCCGCAACTTAAGTGCAAATGGCAGCATCTCCTCCCGTGGCCCGTAGGTCAAATAATATTTATCTCCATTGTCAAAAAAAACGTGCCTTTGAGGATCCCTGCTCACCAGCGGATTAAAACTGTTTAGTAATTCATTGCCGGCGTCATCTGTTACCCGTATCCTTACCACATCGATTTGATCTGTCGCCATTCCCCCGTGATCATCGGCATGATAAACGATCTTCTTTCCTTCGTAAATCCCCTTCACCATAAACGCGACCGAATCTACCTGGTACAAACTCCTCATTTGTAGCGGAAGAGTTTCCCCCACCCTGAGCATTCCCATCCTCTGGCTGGTCATTTCCACAATGTGCATATCTTTATTGCTCTGTACCATCCAGGTACTATCTTCTTTAAAGATCCGTATATCGCCCCTGCCGCCCGGGGTGGTGGAAAGATGTATTTTACCAATGGGTAGATTATCTCCTTTGTTAACGAGGTGGTCTTCCCGTACTCCTCCAAATGCGAGCACCACATCTAAAAGGGTATCCTTCCCTGGCATATATTCTTTATGGGCGCCTTTTATAAATTCCTCGATCGATACATTAAAAGATCTCTCCCCCATCCCGGCTTTCACGGTTTGAGGCTCAAACTTATAAGAACTAAGTTCCATAGGTTTCTCGTAACGCAAATTTCTATCTTTACCGGCTTCGGCTAATTGAAGAAAATGCCCTGCCGAAAAGTAAGAATGTTTTGTCTCGCCTTCTCTAATATGGATCACCCCTTCAGTACCAAAATATCGGGTTACCCCCGCACCAAGGATCATGATCACAAATGCTATATGAAATACCCCCAACGGCCAGCGCCTGGCGGTAAAAAGTTTGTATTTTTTGATGTGTGAAAGAAAATTCACCGCAAGCCATATCAATATTACTTCAAACCACCAGGCTTCATATACTGCCTCTCTCGCCACGGCCGTTCCATAATCATTTTCAATAAAGGTCGCGGCACCCATAGCTACCGAAAAGACAACTATAAGTATAAAGGAAACCTTTGTAGACAGTAGGAAGTTCAATATTTTCATAACATTCAATTAAAATAAAAAGCGAATCTTTTCAGCAAAAATTAAAAAAGTAAGCCTATGAACCTGTTCTTCATAGTAGGTCTGTATACCATCATAAGATATCCCCAGTTTTGCATCCCGGCTGCATCCTGTACATTTTGTAAATATTGCAAACTATTGCTCTCAAAGAAATGGCTGTACCCGGCCTGCAATGAAACCGCGCTGTTCAATATATATCCCAGGCTGAGATCTGTTTCATAGCCAAGGTGTTTATCGAGGTCATTATTAACCGGGGAAACCGGGGCATAACTGTGAAAGGAATGGGTGTTGAGCGACATAAATAACTGCGGATTTACATCATATCTTATCCTTAGGAACATATCCCTTAGTCCTACAGAATTCTCGTGTCTCCCTCCCACGTAAAACATATCCATATATCCGTTATGAGCGTGGTTAGTGCCATACAGAGGTGAGAAGGAATTATTTTCGCCGGAGGTGCTATTAGGATCTGTACCACTAAGTACTTCCATTCCCAGCGTAACCCTGATATTCTTTCCTTTTTCGGGATCTAAATTAAAATTTTGCGAAACCTGTGCACTGGCATCAAAGGCATTGACCTCCCTGCCCACAAGATCCTTTCCTAACTGGTGATAGTAAAATCCTGAAAGGGTAGTATTACCCAGCTGGTATCTTAAAGTGGGCAGGCCAAAGGTTTGCCGGTAATTTATACCGGTGTTGATCACTTCACTGTTAGGATCTAATTCTGAAAATTGCAATCCATTGTTCCAAAATAGGGCAGAGAAGTTGATTTGTCCAAATGTATTCTCATACCTTAAAAAGTGAGCCACTTTATACTGGTTAGGGATGCTGAAAAAATCACCACGCAGGCTTTGATCATTTTGGTTATACCCTCCGCCCCCGTGGAGCTTCATAGTCCCTTTTTCATATTTTATAAGTGCAAAGTCATGCGCCCTGCCCTGCAACGCCCAATCTAAATTGCCAAGAAACCTGAAATTGTCATAATTAAGCTCCTGCCGGCCCAGTTTTACACTAAGGTTTGGTGAGAGAAAAGTCTCTGCCCATGCTTCGTGGACAGACAGGAAACCATCTGTTAATTTCACCTGCGGGGTATTGCCCCAGGTGCGCACGTCCTGTACACTCACGAAAAACTTAAAGCTTTCCATCTCATACTGCACATGCAATCGAGCCCGGTGAGCTATGAATTTGGCGGCTTCTTCATTCTCTTCTATGAGTTGCCCGAACCCGTGACGATATTCTGCCCTTTGTATAATTTGCCCGTCTATAGTAAACTGAGCCTGGGCGGCTGTAGGGAAAAGGCATAAAACAGCTGCTATGAGGCTTAAAACCGATAGTATTTTCATCAATGGAATTTTATTAACTCACATGTTTAGTGAGCGTACTTTAATATATCGGCCTGTTATTTTCCTGAAATTTTCCTGCCGGGCAAGGTTGCCCCTTCCCTTACTTTACCCTCTTTTAACCAGGTAGGCACCACTTCTTCGATATAGCGCTGTTTATCTTTCATTTCACCTGGCATATCAAGCCCTATGTACTCCTGTAAAAATTCCTTGCTTTGAAAATCGGGCATATCTACCGGTTCATTGTGGCCAAGGGTAGCCAGAAGTCTGGCTAAAGTGATACGTGTTTCCTGTATTTTTCCTGTGGCAGAGGTAACGATCCTGCTGGTTTCCAGCGGGGCGTGAAAGGCCGCGCCGTGTGAGGCAACGGAGAAATCCCAACGCCATTGAGCGTGTCTTATCCCTAAAAGAATATCTGCCATCTGCGCCTCAGTAGCCCCGAGGTCCCAGGCTTTTTTGGCCTCTATATGTGCTTTGGCGATCTCCTTTTGTAAATAACTTGTACCTTCTTTGATCTTTCTCTGGCGTTCATAGACATCAGATACCAGATCTTCTTTCCGCTCCCTGTGACATACAAAACAGGAATTTTCAACATTAGATAATGGCGATCCAATATGGTGATCTGTAAATTTTTGTCCGCCTTCAGTTTTGTATGGCATATGACAATCTGCACAGGAAACTCCCCTTTTTGCGTGTACTCCCATTGAGAAGATCTCATAATCCGGGTGTTGTGCTTTTATCATTCGGGTTTTGCTAAGGGTGTGTACCCAGTCTGCAAAATCAATATTATCATAGTATTCTTCCATAGCTTCCACCGTTAATCCGTCCTGCCAGGGAAAGGTGAGGTAAGCCGCGTCTTCTTTACCGGGTACATCTTTGGCGAAATAATATTCCACGTGGCACTGCGCGCAAACCAGGGAACGCATTTCCTGGTGGGAAGCATCGCCAATCACCTTGCCCATTGCCTCAAAAGCCTCTACTAGCGCCGGGCGGGTAATGGTGAGGTTCATTGTTTGAGGGTCGTGACAATCTGCACACCCAATTGGGTTGATCACCTCACTACCCAGATCTGAAAATTTCTGACTGTAGAATTCGGCCACCCCCATTTCGCTCATAAGCCGCGGAACATCTGAACTCTTACACGTCCAGCAGGTGCTGGGCATGGGTCCGTCACCTTTTTCCCATGGAGATCCTACTCGCGCAGTTCGCTGAATATCGGTGATCGCATGCGAGTGCCCGCGAGGCTGATTATAATCTTTGCTGAAGGCATATCCAGCCCACAGGATCACAAGTTCCGGTTGGTCATCCAGCACATCCGCAAATCCGCTGGTGCTGTAGAGACCTCTGAAAGTGGTATCGGCTGTTTTGCGATAGGACTGGTATTGCCGGGGGTAATTAAGGCCCCAAACAGAGTCCCTGGGCTCTATCCCCTCGATTTCCACCTGAGGCTGATAGGCAAACCGGGCTTCGGCTTTACGGTCAATAATGGAGTTGGCAAGTAATGCCAGCAGGAATACTGCAATGATGGTAAGAACAAGAATTATCCAGTTTTTCATAGGAGTGAGAATTAATATCTAAAGGCTGATTAAGTTCATGAAAGTTGACATTTTTATGGTGCAGGACTGACTATACTATCCTTTTTTTCGTCCATCCCGTTTATATAGGATCTCATCCAGGCCGGGATGATATCTCGTTTTTCGGGTACATGTATAGGTATAGGTTCTATTTGATATCCTACTGAAGAAAGGCTTTTCACCCGCCCGTGCGGCACCTCCCTATGGCACTCCCAGCAAGTACGGTCTGTCCTGTGAAATTCGTGATCTTCTATAGCTCCCAATAACCTGGCGTCGGTTACACGGGTGTCGTGGCAACGAATACAATTATTTTGAATTACCGCTGCTGAAGATTCCCGGGCAACGATCACCTCCGGTTCTGCCCTCATAGTAAAGATGGCCGAATGGTACAACCCGTCCATCGCCTTAAAATAATACTGATTGAATACATTGTCCTGGGGAACGTGACAGTCATTGCAACTGGCAACCTCCCGGTGGGAACTTTTGTTCCAGGTAAGATATTGCGGGGTCATCACGTGACAATTGACGCAGGCCATTGGATCGTCTGATAAATACGAGGCTGCGTTGCTAAGTTTTAAGATGTAAAACCCAAGACCTAAAAATGCTCCTACTGAAAGGGTTGCTGCCATTCTCCATTTAGGGGGAGGAAGAAGTCTTTGGAAGAAGCTTCTTTTTTTCTCAGATCCGGCCATATGCTGAAGTTTATTTCACCAGTAAAATTAAAACCGGGAGTTCATCTTAAATATGATAATAGTCATATTTCACAGCACCTGTCGACAGTTCATTAATCCCTTCCAAAAGGATAAATATTGACTAATAAAAATATTAAAAAGAATAATAATAATTTAATGAAAATGGCTGATTGTTTAGGGGTTAGTGTTTTTTTTTATTGGGTTTAACTTTCAGCCTGTCTTTTTTTTGATCTTTTGTTCTTCTGCCACGAAT
>DATHWA010000334.1:0-1545 GCA_035461025.1 Gillisia sp.
CTCTATCTTCAGATTTATCTCTTACAGGAGCTGCTTTAAATGGATTAAACCTGGGTAATGGAGGGGATGGACCCGAGAACTATAGCAGACCTCATTGGGAACTTACCAATGACGCGGCTACCGGATGGCGAAGCGGCTCCAAGAAAATCGCGATTTTTTGGCTGGATCATATACCTCACGATTGTAATGTTTATGAGTTATTAGGGGGAAATGCAAGTACAGGTCCTGATATAGGTAGAGATGGTGTTGCCGGAACCGAAGATGATATTGTATTCATAGATGCATTACATCAGTTAAAAAACAACAATATTTCTTTGATAACCCTTTATAGTGGTTCAATCAACCTTTATTTTAATTTGTGGAATGAAGCTTCAAAGATTACAGGCGGACAGGCTTACCAAATAAACACCAACGGAACCATACCCGGTGGTGCAGATATTGCAGCTTATCTGGCTGGTCTAATTGTCGAAAATCTGAATACTATTGAAGAATTAACCGTTGAAGTTTGCGATCCCGAATTTGAATCATGGCTTACTTCAGTTGCTCCTTCTTCCTATTCAAATATTACTTTGGACTCTCCGTTCATAGACGAGTATAATGTTACTATTACAGCACCTGCGGGAACTCTTCCCGGAGTTTATGAATTTGAATTATGTTTAATGGGAGACGGAGCAGAATATGCCAGAAGTAAGGTTGCCATTACCATTCCTGGTTCAAGTACAGGAGATGTTGCTGTAGATATACAACCGGGAAGTTGTCCAAATCCTTTGGAAACAAAAAGAAGAGGTATACTCCCTGTATCTATTAGCGGCAGAGAAGATTTTGACGTGAATGACATAAATGTTTCCAGTATTACTCTGGAAGGTGTTTCTCCATTAAGATGGGATATTGAAGACGTAAGTACTCCGTATTTTATGGAAGATTTTGTGAATTTAGATCAAAATGACTGCCATACCCAAATGAAGGATGGTTATAATGACCTAAGCCTCAAATTTGATACACGGGAAATTCTTTCTGCATTAGGGGATGTTGAAATAGGAGAGATTATATATCTTACCCTTACCGGTGAGCTAAACGATGGAACCTCCTTTAGTGGTGGAGATGTAATGATAATACGTTAGGATGTAAAAAAAAAAATCTTCAGGAAGAAAATAATCATTTATGAACTTCCTGAAGGTAGTTGATAATTATAAACCGGTTCTAAGAAATATCTACTTTTGGGGGGAGGATGTTATTTCTAAAGCCGGTTTTTTATTGTTTATCGATGCTACTTTAAACAGCGATAAATCACCTTTTTTGTTTTTTCCTATTACCACGCTTTTGACCTCCTAACTCATAACTCTTGACGGCAGGTAAGCAAAAATGTATCGAGAAGTTGAGTAATCCTCACAGTTCTCGATACCTCCCTGTTTCCGCTATCGCTCCTACAGCGCCACTCGAACTGACGAATGTTTACTGCATAAAAAAATATGAAAAAACTTTTCCCTGATGACATGCGGGAAAGGGAGGAATCAAAAACTGGTTCTTTCAAACCCCACCCCGCCT
>DATHWA010000335.1:0-4471 GCA_035461025.1 Gillisia sp.
GCGAGAAATATTCTCATTTCTTCGAGACTAATTGCATTTTAACCACAGAGTTACTGGAGTTTTGAATGGAGTTTCGCAGAGTTATTTCGATATTACGAGCAATTTTTTCCTCAATTTCCCTAATTCCCCCGTAAGATAAGAGTTTTGAGAAAAATGACAATTAAAAACCTACTTTCCCACGTCCAGACTTTCCACTCTCCACTTTCCACTCTCCACTTTTTTAAACCTACAACCTACAACTGACAACGGATAACTGACAACCGAACTCTTAATACCACCTCTTCTTATTCGCTTTGGACCCACTGCCTTTTCTCCCGGGCTTGTGCTTGCTTCCTTTCTTTTTATGAACAGGCGGTTTTGCATCTTTGTCCTGAGTGTAGGGATTATTGTCCTCTATTGGGATCTGTGTTCCAATAAGTTTCTCTATGCTTTTGATGTAGTCACGCTCATCTGCACTGCAAAATGAGATAGAGGCACCTACGTTACCTGCACGGCCGGTGCGGCCAATTCTATGTACATATACTTCAGGCAGATTGGGAATATCAAAGTTGAGTACGAAATCCAGAAGATCAATATCAAGTCCGCGGGCGGCTACATCTGTTGCTACGAGGATGTTTACCTCTTTGTTTTTGAACCTGTTGAGTGCAGTGGTTCTCTCACTCTGGCTTTTATCCCCGTGCAAAGCCTCAGCCTTAAATCCGTTTTTGGAGAGGGAGTCGAATGCCTTTTCCACCCCGAATTTCGTTCTTCGGAAGATCAAAACGGATTTTTCCTTTACCACATTCCGCATAACAAATAGCAGAAGTTCTGTTTTATCTTGTTTTGGTACCAGGTATAATTTCTGATCAACCTCCGGGGCGGCAGAGGAATTGACATCTACTTCTATGCGTTCCGGCTCCTGCAGTAAGTTCTTAGCAAGGTCCTGGACCTTTGGGGGAATCGTCGCAGAGAACATAAGGCGCTGCTCCAGGTTAGGGGAGAGTCTTATGATTTTCTGAACTTCGTCTATAAAGCCCATGTCCAACATAAGATCTGCTTCGTCCAGCACCAGGATCTCAATTTTTTCGAGGTCAACATATCCTTGTTTTCTAAGGTCTAAAAGTCTGCCAGGGGTCGCAACCAGAATATGCACTCCGTCTTTGAGTAAGTTAATCTGTGGTTGCATAGAGGCCCCGCCAAAAACAACCCCGCTTTTAATGTTGGTGAATTTTGCATAGGAGCGAATATTCTCTTCTATCTGCACCGCCAGTTCCCGGGTTGGGCTCAGGATCAAAATTGTAGGATTTTTAACTACAGGATCCTTGGAAACCTGTTTGTAAAGTAGCTGCAATAAGGGAATTGCAAAAGCTCCTGTTTTTCCGGTACCGGTTTGGGCAGACGCCAGCACATCATTTCTCCTTAGAACTTCGGGGATCACCTTTTCCTGAACCGGAGTAGGAGTGTGGTGTCCAAGTTCTGCGATTCCCTGTTGGATCGCTTGCGATAAAGGTAAGTCTTCGAAAGTCATAGGTTTAGATTGTATAGTGTATCCTGTAAAATGTATAATGTAAAACTTGTAAGGGAAGCCGTAAAATGCAGTGCTTACAAAAATTTTTTGGCCCCCCCACCAATATACAGTATACAGTTTACAATATACTATAATGAAGGTGGAACCGTCATAAGAAATTTCAATTAATATAAAGCACTTCAGACGTCACATTACCGTCAGGATATCTTGAAACTATAAAAAGGCTCCCGCTTTCTGAGTCTTCAATATCTGTGTATCTTTCATCCTCCAGGATGTAATTTACAAACTTTGGGTTGCTATCGCTGTGACCAACTACCAAAACGGTTTTTCCTTTGGTGTTTTTCTGAAAGTTTTCGTCATTAAGACGGGAGGCGTCATAGATTGAAACTTGTTTTTCCTGGTCATCTGCCACTGCCTTTGCAGTTGCTTTGGTTCGCTTATAATCTGAAGAATAAATTAAATCAAAATCCACTTCCTTAAAAACTCTTGCCCAATTTTGGGACCGGGCAAGGCCTTCCTCTGTTAATTCCGGATCCCGATTATCAGGATCGCTGGTGTCCTTTTCAGCATGGCGTATGAAATAATATGTGGTGACTTCCTCCGTTGGTCCCGGGCTCATCGTTTCTTTGTGTTGTTCTGGTCCAGAATTACACGATATCAAAAATGGTATAAAAAGTAAAAAAAGGATCCTCATAATTTAATTCTTTATGTTTAGTTCCATTAAAATAAATTGGTTGATCTGTTTCCCCAGAGAATTAAAATTGTTGTCGGAAACCAAAAGCAGTGTTCTGTTTCCATTTGGAAGAACCGGCCCAAACGTCATTCCTTCAATATTATCGATGATATTTTCCTTCAGGTCCTTTCGTACCGCTTTAAAATCGAACACAAGAGATTTTTTTGCGGCGGTATACTTTTCTTTTCTAAGATTAGGAATATCCAGTGTATTGGAAGCCTGCCTGGCGTCTACATCAAAAATTCTCACGGTATTTCCCTGGCTTCCGTGCCCTGCAGAAAACGCTCTTTCCAAAACCAGAAATCTGTTAGGAGCATATTCCAGAAGTTCGGTAAGTCCGTTTACTGCAAAATATAACCATGGGATCTTTGTAATTCCTTCCAGCTGCATTACAAATTGCCTTGTAGCTTCCCCGGTTTTATCAAAGTGGGTAATTCTAATGGGACTTTTGGTAGGAAAAAGTTTAGGCTTGGAACCGTCTTTTTCCAGCGGAAGTTCCATTCCTGCCCAGTAACCCCCTTTTCCACTTTCAGCAAGACCTTCAAATACCCCATTGTTCCTTGGCTTTTGTTCTCCTGAAGCGTGGAAGTAAGCAGGGATATCATATTTTCTAATAAATTCTCCGGAAGGCGTCACGTGAAATATCGCCGGATCGTGACCTTTAAGAATTGAACCTTCACTGGTTAACACAATTTCATTTAAGTCGCCGTCGTATCTTATAGCCTCTAAATCCAAAGTATTGTTGCTAAAAAATTCGTTATTTTTCTGAAGCTCAATAACTTCATAAATAATTACCGTATCTATTCTGGAGCTGCTTATGGGTATTTCGGCTTTATAGAATCTGGGGTTACCGGGATGGTCACAAACCAGGTAGTACTCCCCATTATGAAAATCAATCCCGGAGAGGCCACCCACAATAGTACCTCCAATTTGAAGGTCCTCAGGAATAATATAATCATCGAGGAATGTGAGTTCCAGGTTATGCGTGTCCAGCTTTTTGCTTGTTCCGCAGGAGGTGATTAAAATTAAGAGAAGCAGTGTGAAAATGGAATTTTTCATTTGGTATTTACTTGTATTATCCGCGCACGGCCTGATCCCTTAATGGGAGGGTAAAAATAACAAATCGTTAAGAGAAATATGTGAGTTTCTTGAGAGATTTCCGGAGGTAAGGATTTTATATTTATTTATTATTAATTACTAAAACCGAATGTTATGAATAATGATCAATTAGAAGGAAAATGGAAACAGGTAAAGGGTAAGTTTAAGCAGAATTATGGAGATCTTACCGATGATGACACTACTTATTCCGAAGGGAAATTTGACGAAATGTTAGGTAGATTACAAGAGAAAACCGGAAAATCCAAAGAGGATTTAAAGCGGGAAATCGATAAACTGTAATTGACGTCGTTTTATAATTAAAAGAGGCTCCCAATTTTGGCAGCCTCTTTTGCTATTTAGCAAATTACTATTAATCGATTCCCACAGTCTCCTGGTTTCTAAATACCAGGTTGTCGTCAAATTCATCTACAAGAATAATACTATCTGATGTCACCTGGCCGGAAAGAATCTCTTTGGAGAGTTTATTGAGAACCTCCCGTTGCACCACCCGTTTAACGGGCCTCGCACCAAATTGTGGGTCAAAACCTCTTGCAGCGAGGAACTTTATTGCTTCCTCTGTAGCATCGAGAACAATACCCTGCTTAGAAAGCATTTGTTTCACATTCTTTAACTGCAAGTCTACTATTTTCCGGATGTCACCTTGGGATAATGGAGTAAACATTACAATATCATCTATTCTGTTGATAAATTCAGGTCTCACGCTTTGCTTTAAGAGTGCAAGAACTTCAGTCTTGGCACTCTCCATTGCCGTGTCAACATCTTTCACCGCCTCAAATTTCTCCTGAATGATGTGAGACCCCATGTTTGAGGTCATTATAATTATAGTGTTCTTAAAATCTGCAAGCCTCCCTTTATTGTCAGTAAGGCGCCCTTCGTCCAGGACCTGTAACAATATATTGAAAGTATCCGGGTGCGCTTTCTCGATCTCATCAAGGAGCACTACAGAATATGGTTTTCTTCTTACGGCCTCTGTAAGCTGTCCTCCCTCGTCATAACCTACATATCCGGGAGGTGCACCCACAAGGCGGCTTACCGCATGCCGCTCCTGGTATTCACTCATATCTATCCTGGTCATTGCGGCCTCATCATCAAAGAGGTATTCTGCCAGGGCT
>DATHWA010000336.1:0-8075 GCA_035461025.1 Gillisia sp.
AGATTAGGAGCCGGTATACAGAAAACAAAAACGTTCGTGCATTCGTGGCTAATCCATCACAATACGAGTGAGAACCAAGAGCCAAGACTAAAGACTAAAGAGTGGAGAGAATATAAGGAATTCAGGTGGCGTGATCCGGAACTTCCAGTTTCAATAAACACTAAACCAAATTACCATTAACGTTTGGAAGGTTATTTGTCCCGTTAAGGACTACATACCGGTAGTACCTAAACACATAAAATCTTCGTGCCTTTAGGAACGGCATATAAAAATACGGGTTCATATTCTGTCCCTACGGCACAGGTAGCCTGCCGGATATTTTTTTCTACCCATAGTTAGTCCCTACTGGGACAAAACAAAAGGATACAGAAGGTTAGGTCCCTAAACCAGGTAATTTATTTAACGTGGGCTTCAAAATGATGGAGGCTAGTTAAGAATAAAAAATAGAAGCCGGTATACAGAAAACAAAACAATTCGTGCATTCGTGGCTAATCTACAGTTTATTTCACTTACACAAATCATCTTCAAATGGTAAACAGAAAACGGAAAACCAAGAACAAAAAAACCACCAACAAAAATTGTCAGTGGTTTTAAATCTATTTGATTATTCCCTAGATGATCAACATCGCATCCCCGTAGGTGTAGAATTTATATTTTTCCTTAACAGCTTCAGCATAAGCTTTCTTCATGAAATCGTGACCTGCAAAGGCAGATACCATCATCATCAAGGTTGATTTTGGGGTATGGAAGTTGGTGATCATACAATTGGCAATACTAAAGTCGTATGGAGGGAAAATGAATTTATTTGTCCATCCGCTGAACTCGTTAAGGGTATGATTTGAGGAAACCGAACTTTCCAGCACTCTCATTACAGTAGTACCAACAGCACAGATTCTTCTTTTTTCAGCAATTGCTTTATTAATTGTATCTGTAGCAGCTTTTTCAATAAAAGCCTCTTCGCTGTCCATCTTATGTTTGGAAAGATCTTCCACTTCAACAGGATTGAAAGTACCCAGACCAACATGCAAAGTTACTTCAGCAAAGTCCACTCCTTTTATTTCAAGACGCTTTAGAAGGTGTTTGGAGAAATGCAATCCTGCAGTAGGCGCTGCCACAGCTCCTTCTTTCTTGGCATAGATAGTTTGATAACGTTCCTGGTCTTCAGGCTCCACCTCTCTTTTTATGTATTTTGGAAGCGGAGTTTCCCCAAGTTCCTCAAGTTTCTTTCTAAATTCAGCATAAGAACCATCGTAGAGAAATCTCAAAGTTCTTCCGCGTGAAGTCGTATTATCAATTACTTCAGCCACAAGACTTTCATCCTCTCCAAAGTAAAGTTTATTTCCAATTCTTATTTTACGTGCCGGGTCTACCAGTACATCCCATAATTTTGTTTCAGCATTTAACTCTCTTAAAAGAAAAACTTCGATCCGGGCACCTGTTTTTTCCTTGTTCCCATAGAGACGGGCAGGAAAAACCTTGGTATTATTAAGAACCATAACATCTTTTGGTTCAAAATAATCAAGGATATCCTTAAATAGTTTGTGCTCAATTGTTTGATCTTTCCTGTTAAGGACCATTAGCCTTGCTTCATCCCTGTTTTCTGAAGGATACTCTGCCAATAATTCTTCTGGAAGGTCAAAACTGAAGTTCGAAAGTTTCATTCCCATAGTTGCATATTTAAAAGCTGCAAATATACAACCTCAGCATAGGCGTTGTCAAGTAAATAGGAGGTTATTTCTAAAATAGGGCAATATAAGCCTTAAACCTCAGTAAAACCAAGGGTTTCCATATGTTCCCAGAAGTCCGGGTAGGATTTGGAAACTACCTCTGCCTCCTGTATCTCCACAGGCACTTTTAGTGCCAGGGGCGCAAAGGCCATGGCCATCCTGTGATCATTATAAGTTGCAACGCTTACGCCCTCTTTTAATTTTGCCGGTGGGGAAAGTTTCAGGCAATCATCTGTTATCTCCACGGTGGCCCCGAATTTCTCCATTTCAGTTTTTAAAGCCAGCAGCCTGTCGGTTTCCTTGATCTTAAGAGTATGAAGGCCATATAATTCACATCCTACTCCCAAAGCCAGGCAACATACAGAAATGGTTTGTGCCAGGTCCGGTGTGTTTTGAAGGTCCAGCTTGAGACTGCGGGGATGTTTATGATTCTTACGGCTAAGCTTAATACTGTTTTCCAAATATTCAGTTTTCACACCTAGATGCTCAAAGATAGCAGCTACCTCTGCATCTCCCTGGCGACTGTCACGCTTGTAACTGGAAAGTTCAATTTCTGCCTGTGCACTAATGGCAACCAAACTATAAAAATAAGAAGCTGAACTCCAGTCTGACTCTATTGTGAGGGTTTTTTCAGCAATATTATCTCCGGGCGCCACTACTATCTTCTGCCCGTTAAAATCGGCTGAAAAACCGAAATATCTTAATAACTCAAGGGTCATATTGATATACGGGGTAGACGTTACCGGGCCTTTGAGAGTGATTTGAAGCCCTTCAGGCAAGGAAGAAGCTATTAGCATAAGCGCAGAGATATACTGGCTGCTTATGTTTGCTTTTAAGGTAACAGCGGCTTCACTAAATTTTTTACCCTTAATTTGTAGCGGTGGGAAACCTTCCTTTTCTGTATATTCAATATCTGCTCCCAGGCTTCTCAATGCGTCGACCAAAAGTTCGATGGGACGCTCCTTCATACGCTTGCTTCCGGTGAGAATAACGTTAGCATCTTCTTTTGCAGCAAAATATGCCGTAAGAAATCTCATTGCAGTTCCCGCATGGTGGATATCTATAATTCCGGAATTTTTCTTAAGTGCTTCCCCCAATACCCTGGTATCATCACTGTTGGAAAGATTATCTAGCTTAATTGACGGATATAAGGCCTGCAGGATCAGGGCGCGGTTGGATTCGCTTTTGGATCCTGTAACCTCAAGTTTCCCGGCCAGGTTACCATTAGGATGAGTTATTCTTTTTATCATGATATCCGCTTCTTTATTTTCTGAAATTAATAATCTCTATTTTCTTTTTTGATCCTGGTTCGAAATTGGCCATAAGAAATAATGAACCCATAGATAAATGCACCTAAAATTAATCCAAACAGGAAAGAAACCCAGCCACCATTGGCCAGTTTGTCCTCGTAGTAAGAGGAAAAGTCAAAACCCCCATATTCAATGAGCATCATTATTACCTGATAAATCACTGCAAAAGCGAATCCCTGCAGGACCACCATTTTCCAGAATCTGCTATCACTTATGATCTTATTAAATGCCATTGAGGTAAATTTATTTTAATTTTTCGTTGTTTTGATGTCTATCATGGTCTCTCTCAGTCTTGAGGTCAAGTTTTTTATCGAATGCTGCCTGCAGATCTATCCCTGTTTGATTGGCAAGACAAAGCACTACAAACATAACATCTGCCAGTTCCTCTCCAAGATCTTTTGACTTATCGCTTTCTTTTTCACTTTGCTCCCCATAACGCCGTGCAATGATGCGTGCGACCTCTCCAACTTCCTCCGTGAGCTGGGCCATGTTGGTGAGTTCATTAAAATAACGCACTCCATGGTTTTTTATCCACTCATCTACAGCGAGCTGGGAATTCTTAATGTCCATATTAAATTCTTTTTAAAACTATCAATTCACTATGCTTTTCTACCATCTGGGCATAAAATTTCTTAAGGGCATCATAATCCTGTGGGGAATAAACAATATTCTTAAGATCAAGAACAGATTCCACCCTTAAAAAGTTCCCGTTTTGCAAAGCTAAGAACTTAAAGGTTCCCGCCCCGTTATTCAACTCATAAATTGAACTTTCCGGTAATGATTCCACCTCATAACCCGGAGGTACCATAATATTAACAGTACAATTTTCTATAGAGGGAAAATCAAATATAATAGGGAACATTCTTTCTCCCTCTTTAAATGGATTATTTGCGACTGCGGCGAATAGCAAAGGTTTTAGATAAAGTTTGTCATTTATAACTTCAAGTCCGTTTTGCAACTCAAAGGAATAAGTCTCTTTGATCTCTTCACCTATTTTCTCAGCATTCTCAATTTCCACGTTCGTAATCTGGATGTTGCCCTTATCCTTTTCGAGGATCCCCAAATAATCGTCCTTGTTTATATCCTGGTATTTATCTCTGTATGATTTGGCATAGAGGCCATCCATTAGATTAAGGCTCTTCCCTTTTAAAGAAAAATCCTCATCAATTTGAAGATTGATCGTGGCACGTTGCAAACTTTGAACCTGAGGCATTAAATCAACAAGAACAGAATTTTCTTTATCTGTTAACATTCTTCCATTCCAATTCCGGGCCCTGGCAGGTAATTCATTAAAAGAAGCCATAGGATCTGTGGCATCCAGCAAAACATAATCACCCTGCACTTTGGCCCCCGCAATTACATAATTAAATCCTTTCCGGGTTGGGAAAATAGGGATCCCATTGTTCTTGGTACTTACAAGTACAGGATACGCTTCCAAACCAGCCTTTTTTAACATGGATGTAAGCATTAAATTAATATCTGCCACATTCCCTACCCCTTCCTTATAGGCTTTAGACACACCATTATCTACTGTATATCCAAGAGTATTATTCCACGTGATCTTTGACTTCACATATTCAAAGATCTTTTCCGCTTTTTGTGTCTCTCCGGTTGTCCCGGCTAACAGTTGCTCAAGATCTTTCGAATAATAATTACTCTTGTTAAGCTCCCCTTCAAAATCACTGTTATTATAAATAGATTTTGCTACTCCTTCCCAGGATTGAGAATAGTTTTCTATAGCAGAATTTGGGAATTTGGTGAATTGTAGTTCCCATTTTAAAACTGCTGCATAATTGTAAAGATGGTCCAAATAATTCTCCGTCTTTAAAGATGGAATATTGTCTTTACTAATGGAATAAACGTTTTGAAAATACTCCACCGTAGAGGTTTCCATGTTGTGATTAACCACTTTGCCACTGCCCCGTGTTACCGTTGTAGAAGTATGATTAAAATTACGGGTGGTTTCTACAATTTCAAGAAAAATTGGAGACCTGGGATTAACATGTTTTTTGAAATTCAGAAATTCAGGAATGGTGACAGAGGCTTCCATTTTATTTATTGGAATGAGATCCTGAAAAACTATATCATCGATGGTAGTAACGAACGGTGATCTCAAAGTATATTGGTACTCTATTACACTACCTTCTGCCACATTGGGCATTGTAAATTTTGTCTTATTGTTATACTTTGAAACGTCTTCCTCAAATATTCCATTTTTTCTCAGTTTTTCTTCTTCGAGTTTTCCATTGACAATATTATAAGTATATCCTTTTATTCCGGTAACGGTTTCTCTGGAAGATCCGTTTTCATAGGAGGAGACCTCTTTATTGGCGTAATCAAATCCGTCTTTATTATAGATCTTTATCCTTTCATGAACATCTGTAACCAAAGTAAAAGCATTTCGGTTATATTCATAATAGGTGTTGACAGATCTATAAAGAATCGCAGCGTTGGCCTCCGGTTCCAGGGAATGTTCCTTTTCCTGAACTTCTTCGATAGAGACTTTGCCAAATTTAAAATCCTGAGCAGGCGACAAGCCCGTGACAATCAAAAATAAAATAGTGAAAATCTTTTGCATATCTATTCGGTTTGGTTGGTTGCAATAAGTACTGCTTTCTGGTTACTCAGAGTATTTACTTCTATCATAAATTGTCTGAAATCCGGATATAATTCCGGGGACCATCTTCCTTCGTTAATTATATATTCCCTTACCACTTCAATGCTGCGTTTTTCATCCATATCCCCGGGAACAACTTTCAGCTTAAATGAGCCAAATTCAGTATTTAATTCTACTGGCCCGGGAAGGGATTCTATCTCAAAATTTGCGGGTAAGGAAAACACAAAGCTGTCTCTATAAGTGGCTCCCCGGGCGATCTCGAAGGGTTGTTTTCTGGAGGTGCTTCTTGGGGTGCTATAGGTGGAAGGAATCAAGAAATTAAGAGGCACAAGCAGCCTGGTACCGGCACGGGTAATAAAATTATCTCCGGTTAGATTAACCTCTTCAGTAAACTGCTGAATATCCCTGTTATTCTGTAATTCAAGTTCTCTAACCTGAAGATTTTGTAGATGGCTCCAGCTATTCATATAAAATAGATCCTGCTTCTCCCGGGTTTGCCTAATCAACGGATAAATATTACCGTAGGGTACTCCACTGCTAATACGTTTAACTTCTGCCTGAAACTGACCATTGTCTTCCAGGTTAATTTCACAAAGGGTCTCACGAAGATTATCTGAAAACGGATAAGCCTTTGTACGTACGATCTCCCCACCTTCAGGTTTTATCAACAACACATTCCTGTTATCTGTAAAGTCTCCCAGGTATCCAAAAGGATTGGTTTGGCTGGTGCATTCCAACCAGATATCGTCGTCTTCCTGCGGAATATTAAGAATCACATGATTACCCTGCATAGAAGCGAAATCCTCTTTGAGATCTTTTCTTTCCTCACCACCATAAACAACGGCATAATAAGAAGTTATATTCTGCGAATCCAGAAGTGCCTTTGTGAAATTGGTAAGAGCTTTACAATCTCCGTATCCAAGTTTGTCCACATCTTCTGCAAGCATCGGTTCCCAGCCTCCAATTCCCAGCTGAACACTGATATACCTGGTATTATCCTGTACATACTGGTAGATAATCCTGGCTTTTTCCACATCATTTTCAGCATTGGCGGTAAGCGCATTTATCTTTGCAATGGTGCTGCCGGGTAATTGATTCTTTCCAACCAGTAAATTGTCATATTGCCATTTTCCAAATTCCTGCCAATTCGAGGCAGTGCCTTGCACCCCCACCAGCGAAAATTCATCCATAGCAATTGCCAGATACGGCACAAATTCCTCCAGGGAGGGGCTTAAATATTCCTTTTCATAAGCCGGAATATTTTCTACCGAATAAAGAAGCTCATCCTGATTTTTTGCCTTTTGGACCTTAAAATTTTCCAGGTTTTTTTCTTCTACTCTATATGGTATCCCTTTTGGGTTTAAGAAGTGAAAGCTGGAACTCTCTACACTCACGGCATATTTATCCAGCGGTTCCCAGGGGGCAATAAAAACTGTACTATTATTCTGTATCTCACTTTCATAAACTACAGTGTAAGGATAGGAATGAGGCGTGTAATCCAAAAATTGCACGCGGGAATCTGTATAAAGATCATTGGAACTTACAGCACTTACGTCTCTGAAATCTTTTTGTTTCACTTTCTTTATTTGTTCTCCTGCCGCATTGTAGATCAAAGCCTGCTGCTTCTTTATCTTTATATCTCCATTATAGAATTGCCCTGCTGCCACACTGTTCGCGCCCTGTTTATTGAGCACGGTAACAATCCTGGTGGTTTTTTGAATGAGTTTATCTACAGCGGTTATTTCAATTTTCACTTCTTCCTTTCGCACAACGGCGTTAGCATTTTCCAGTAATTCCGGGGCAATGGCTGCTGAAGAAAGATTGATTTCCTGGGCGGAAGCGGTAAGAAAAGTTGTTAAGAACAGGAGGGGATAGATGAATTTTGGCATCATTTTAACCTAAAATTTTGTTAAAAATAGGTTTTTATCTGAAGTATCCCAATTTATTCTTTGTTTTTTGAATCAATTATTATGGTTACAGGACCATCGTTAAGGAGTGAAACTTTCATATCTGCTCCAAAAATTCCACTTCCAACTTCTTTACCTAGGGTAGTTTCCATTTGAGCAAGGAATTGTTCGTAGAGCGGAATTGCTACCTCCGATTTTGCAGATTTTATATAGCTGGGCCGGTTGCCTTTTTTGGTGCTTGCATGCAGCGTGAACTGGCTAATCACAAGTGCATTACCACCTATATCCTGCAGGGAAAGGTTCATAACTCCATTATCATCATTGAAGATGCGCATCCTTGCGATCTTGTTGCATAACCAGTCAATGTCTTCTTTAGCATCTTCCTCCTCTATTCCCAGCAGAATGAGAATCCCGGATTCTATGGCCGACTTAACCTCGCCTTCAATAGTTACAGATGCTTCTGTTACACGTTGAATTACTGCTCTCATTGATCGGCATAATTATCAACCCGGTA
>DATHWA010000337.1:0-1850 GCA_035461025.1 Gillisia sp.
ATTTTTAGCTGTCAACTTTTGATCTCCCGATGCTCGAGATAGTTTTTTCAGGATATGTCTTCCCGTTACTATGATGCTTGTGTTGAATGATTCCCAAAATTGCGACAGTGTAAAAAACTCAAAATAGGATTAGTGACCCTAAATGGGTCAAATGTTTATAGAAAAATTATAGAATAGATACAATCGACCCTCAAAAGGGTCGCACAGTGTCACGTTTGCAGTAGATATTTTAAAAAGTAAGATATTGGATTAGGCATTTATAAGGGAATGCCGATTTCTTTAATATACTTTCCAATAACCTACCCCTTATACTTATCATTCCACCCCTTACCGGCTATAATCATGGGTTTGATTTTTTCTAGTCTGGCCTCTTTGGTTGCCTCCCGTTTGGCCGTGGCGATAAGTTCTACATATTCCCTCTTTTGGGTAAGGTTGAGTTTATCAAAAGCTTCTCCTAACATCTGGTCCTCCTGAAGTACTTTTGCTAAAGCTTCGGGGATATTTAACGGCTTGTTCTTTTCAGGTTTATGCTTTTTGCCCTCTTTGGCATTTTGGATAGCTTCCTGAAT
Organism: Gillisia sp.; assembly: GCA_035461025.1. Taxonomy (GTDB): domain Bacteria; phylum Bacteroidota; class Bacteroidia; order Flavobacteriales; family Flavobacteriaceae; genus Gillisia. Next base: position 570 of record DATHWA010000337.1, read on the forward strand.
ATAGGATTGGATCAGGGTTTCATCCATATCATTTATGGAGGTGAACCTCCATTGGCGCATCGCCTTGGTTTTTCCTTCCTGGGCATTTTCCAATACCCCTTTTTCATCTTTTAAAAATACTCCCTCATAAAACCATAAAGCAACATGGGCTTTGAAACCAACCATACCCAGTACATTCTGGCCGTTACAGACATAAACAGGCATCCCCCATTTGGTGGTTTCCTCGAGCTCGGTTTTTTCTACAATTGACTTTAGAAGTTCCAGTTCTTCTGACCATTTACTGTTGTCTTTCATATGTGCAGGAATTTTTCTTACTAGAGTAAATATATAAAAAATGAATAGATGATCAGCATGGACCGGTGTAGATCTGTGATCTAGCAGCATTTATTCGCTTTTCTCCCTTTCAGATTGTAAATTAGCCTTGCAATTTTTAAACAGCATTTATAAAACCTAATCATACTTTCATGTCAATCAGAATAGAAAAAGATACCATGGGACCTGTGGAAGTTCCCGCAGACAAGTTTTGGGGAGCCCAGACCCAGCGTTCTATCAATAACTTTAAAATAGGCGGTGTCAGAAACCAGATGCCTATCGAAATCATTCGGGCTTTTGCCATTCTTAAGAAATCAGCTGCCTTTACAAACGCTGAACTGGGTGTATTGGACCAGGACAAAGCGGACACGATCGGAAAGGTATGTGATGAGATCCTGGAGGGCAAACTGGATGATCAGTTTCCACTGGTGATCTGGCAGACCGGCTCTGGTACCCAGTCCAATATGAACAGTAATGAGGTGATCGCTTATCGTGGTCATGTACTTTTGGGCGGTAACCTGGAAGATGAGAAAAAGAAGATCCATCCAAATGATGATGTAAACAAATCCCAGTCCTCTAACGATACTTTCCCTACTGCTATGCATATAGCTGCTTACAAGATGGTGGTGGAAACGACCCTTCCGGGCATAGAGAAATTGAAAAATACTTTGAAGGAAAAGTCCGATCAGTTTATGGATGTGGTGAAGATAGGGAGAACCCACTTCATGGATGCTACACCACTTACCTTGGGTCAGGAATTTTCAGGTTATGTGGCCCAGTTGGAATATGGGATCAAAGCCCTGAAAAACACGTTGGAACATCTTTCGGAGTTGGCCCTGGGAGGCACTGCAGTAGGTACTGGTCTGAATACGCCCAAAGGATATGCAGAACTGGTAGCCAAAAAGATTGCTGAATTTTCAGGCCATCCATTTGTGACGGCCCCCAACAAATTTGAATCTCTTGCTGCCC
>DATHWA010000338.1:0-3286 GCA_035461025.1 Gillisia sp.
AAAGGATTGGCTTTCGATCCAGAATGTATCAGCGCCTCCATTTTCTGCGGACCGCTGGTTGGATAATAACGTTCATTTAGGTTCAGTAAACATTTTACAGCGTATTAAGGAAGATTTGGATCTAAAACTGAATATTTCTTATCTAAATGATTACCAGCAACAGGATGGAAGCTCACAAACACGCTATTTTACACCTACAGATACGATTGATGTGATCGAAAATACCAATAATGATATTTTTGTAAGTAAGTTAGAGGGCGAAGTAACTTTAGAGAATAATGGTGCTAAGAATTACCTGAGAAATCAATTAGAGTTTAATGGAATTTGGAATGTTAATCGCGGGTTGATCGACCGTCCTGATACACAAATAAAGCAACAACTGGATAATCCTTTCTTCGGAATTAAAAACGATCTACGACTGCTTCGGACTTTAGGAAAGCAGCTAATTACTTTTAATTCGAATACAGGATTTACCGAAAATAATCAGGATCTACTGGTGCAGCCAGGACAATTTGAAGCTATTTTTAATGATGGCGATCCATATGGGGAAATTCAACAACTGGTTTCTTCAAGGAAAATATATACCGATAATTCGGCTGGCTTTACCAAAGCGCTCGGCAAATTTACCATATCGCCAAAATTTGGATTTTCGGTCCAAAACCAGCAATTAGATACCGATATTTTTCTGGAAAACGGTGAAGAGGTTTTAGATACCGATTTTAAAAACAGAACCGACTTTGTAGAATCTTCGGTTTATTTTAAAAACTCTTTCAATTTTAAAAGTAAGGATGAAACCTGGAATTTACGTTTAAGTACACCGCTTCAATTTAAAAGTTTTCAGTTAGATGACGAGAATTTTGAAGAAACTAGGGATTTAGATCGGTTGGTTTTTGAACCCTATTTTTATGCAAAGAAAAAGCTTTCAGCCTATTGGGAGGCAAATGCTTCAGCAGGATTGCGTTATGATTTTGGTGAACTTCAGCAATTATATTATGGGTTTTTACTGAATGGTTATAGAAATTTGCATCGGTATAACGCACCAATTTCCGAAGAAACACGGCAAAATTATAGCGGTGGCTTGGGCTATCGAAATCCGTTAAAGCAATTGTTTTTAAACGCATCTTACTCGTATAGTTTTTCTCAAAATAATTTATTGTACAGTTCTAATATTGGTGAAAATGGAACAACAATTTTAGAAGCGGTGCCTCGCGATAATAGCTTCGATAATCATAGTTTTAGTGCAGGTGGGAGTAAATATTTTAGAAAACTAAAGACAACATTTAAACTGAATACTTCCTATAATTTATCAAAGAGGCAACAGCTTTTAAATAATACGCTGGCTGAGGTAAATACTCGAAATTTTAATTTACGAGGAAGTGTGGATCTTGAGATTTCGAGTTGGCTAATTGCTAATTATTCTGGAAATTATTCGACCTATACTTCAGGATTTGGAGGAAGCGATTTTCAGCAAATAGGAACACAACAACACATAATAGATCTTTATTTTTATCCTAAGGATAATCAGTATTTAAGTGTAAGTGGTGAACATTACGGGAATTCTTTATCTGAAAACGGGGATAATTATTTTGTGAACTTGGGCTATCAGTTTACTTTTCAAAAACCAAAAATGGATCTAAACATTAGTTGGCGAAATATTTTGAATACCAAGGCATTTATTAATGCTTACAATAATCAATTTTATTACGTGCAAAGTAGTTATATATTACGGCCTTCACAGGTTTTAGTCACATTAAAATTTACCTTATAAAATTACCAATTTCGTCAAAGACGCCTGTATAGAATCTTCAGAAGAAGCCTCACAATATTATATTAAAACAATGCTAAAACCTGTTCCAAATCGAAACTCCTTGCCCACATGCTCAGCGGATTGTGCAGCGCTGTTCCCTTCGGTCGGAACCTGCGGACAATCACGCGCGCCAGCTCGCACAGTTTTTATACGAGACTATCTAAACATCTTACTAAAATGAAAAATATTTCTCTTCTTTTAATATTATTAATACTCGGCCAACAAGGATACGCCCAAAAATTAAATTCCAAATTTGATTATAAAGTAACCTACAAACTCACATTTCAACTGGATTCCACCTCCCTGGAGGAATCTAATTCTGAATATATGATTCTTTACACCGGGGATAACCTTTCTAAATTTTCCAGCAGCGCAAAAAACAGGGAAAACTCCTTTGTAGTTCAAGGGAATTCAGGTCATACTTCCCAGACAGCCTTAACAAAGTTTCACTACGAAATTTTAAAAGATTCTCAATCCGGAAACCTCTATTATACCTTGAAAATTCCAAAAATGGATGACAGGTTTTATTACATAGAGGAAATGGATCAATTCGTATGGGAGATTTTACCTGAAACAAAAAAAATCAAAGATTTTGAAGTGCAAAAGGCTACCACTACTTTTGCCGGAAGAGATTATATTGCCTGGTTTAGCCCTGAAATCCCTATTGGCGAAGGACCTTATAAATTTAACGGTTTACCGGGGTTGATCCTGGAAGTTGCCGATACCAAAGATCAGTGGGTTTTCGAATTTTTTGGACTTGAAAAACTTTCTCCAAAAGTAAGTCATAGGTTAAACTTAAAACAGTTTGTAAAAGCAGAAAAAGAACAATTACTTGATCTGTGGTACAGATATCGAAGGGATCCAATTGGGTATGCACCTAATCCCAATGTAAAAATATCCCCTGAGAACCATAAAAAATTAGTTGAAGCCTTTACCGAGATGCTGGCAAAGGAGAACAATCCATTAGAACTGAAATAGCAGATTCTCCATTTAAAACAATTTTTATAGTATTCACCTACCTATATAGTAAATATCAGGCACAAGATAACAATGCTAAATTGGACATGAGGGAGAAATTCGAGAAAAATAATTACCCAATCGAATTAAAATAATCCCCTAGAAAAGGAAATAATTTATATGAAATTTACCCCCCTCCTTATATTAACTTTATTCCTCATTTTTTCAAGCGGCCAATCGCAAACCATAATATCTGGAAAGATAATTAATATAAATAATCAGGCGTTGTTTGGCACAACGGTAACTCTTAGTCCCGATTCCACCGCCACAATTCCTGCCTACGGAATTTCGGATGCAAATGGAAATTACAATTATCTGATCCACGAATCAGATTTCAGGCAGGATTGGTTTGACTTCCGACCAGAAAGGAATGTTGAGTGGATAAAAGAACAAATATCTAACCTCTGGGAGGAATAAAAGAAATCATTTCAAAGAAAGTATTTTAACCAAAATTTTCTTCAG
>DATHWA010000339.1:0-3286 GCA_035461025.1 Gillisia sp.
CCTCAGGAATTTACAATTACAAGTGCTAATACCTACGTAGTCAGTCTTCAGGAGGATGCCGGAGTATTAGATGAAGTGGTTGTAATAGGATATGGAACTGCTCAGAAGAGGGATTTAACAGGTTCCATTGTTACAGTTTCCGGGGACGTTGTGGCCGATAAACCGTCATCAAACCCCGTAGCTTCTTTACAGGGTAGAGTATCAGGACTTTCGGTGGTGAACTCCGGGAGACTTGGACAGGAACCGGATATAAGAATCAGAGGAACGAGTAGTAGGTATAATACCAGTCCCTTATATGTAGTAGACGGTATTTTTGCAGATGATATCAGTTTTGTTAACCCTAATGATATTGAATCAATAGAAGTATTGAAGGATGCATCATCCCTGGCTATTTTTGGAGTAAGAGGAGCCAACGGGGTAATTATCGTAACTACAAAACAGGCTAAAAGAGATAGACTTACTGTGAATTTTAATTCTTCAGTAGGTGTTAAAACCATTGTTGGAGCACCTGAACTGGCAGATGCCGCTTTATTTAGAGAACTATACGATGAAAGGTTATCCAATGAAGGGTTACCGGCATTTGGTTATTATGATTCATTCACCGGTGATACAGATTGGGTTGATGTAATTTCCAATAGAGCTGCGATAATCCAAACTACCAATTTAAGTATCCAAAGCTCAACCGATAAAAATAAAATATCTTTTGGATTGGGATATCGCGATGAAGATGGACTTATTAAAAACGAGAAATTACAGAGGTTAACTGTAAATTTAAATGATGAATTACAACTTCATGAAAACATAACATTAGGTGTAACGGTTAATGGTTATAGGGATAAGCTTCCCAACGAAGGAAGTTTTGGATCAGCATTAAATGCCGCACCAATTGCATCTCCAATACATCAGGATAGCAGGCCGGAATATGATGGATTATATAATCAAATGCCTATAGCAATAGGTGGTGCACAGGTAGGGAATCCACTATTGGTTGCTGAAGTAACTAAGAACAAAAGAATAGCAGAAAGATACCGTTTTGTCGGTAATATGTTTGCAGAAATCGATTTTTGGAAGGATTTTACATTTAAAGCCAGTGTTTATGGAGATTATGGAAATACAAGATCCAGATCCTATACCCCTATAGTACCTATCTATGTGGCTGAATCAGATGAAGTAGCAAACTTTAATGGAAATCAAATAACCAGAGTAAATCAGGCAACAGATAATGTTTTCAATTTCCAACAAGAGTATCTTTTGTCTTATAAGAAATTATTAGGATCTCACAGTTTCAATGCCTTAGCAGGTTTTACTACTACACAGATATCTTTTGAAAGCCTTTCCGGTAGCGTTGAGCATCAGGAAAGTGTTGGACTAATCCCTGATGATCAAAGATTTTGGTACGTGGGGGTATATCCATATGGAGACCCTTCAACAAGAAATTCAGCTTCCTCTCAATTTGAAAGAGCCACCTCATCTTTCTTAGGGCGCGTGATATATAATTATGATGGAAAATACCTGTTAAATGGCTCTTATCGTAGGGATGCAACATCACAATTAGCGCCAGATAACAGAGCTCAGGATTTTTGGTCTTTGGGAGCTGGTTGGGTTGTAACCGATGAAAATTTCTTAAGTGGTACTGAAACTTTAAACCTCCTGAAAATAAAAGGATCAATTGGTTCCTTGGGTAACCAGTTTGCCCCTGTTAACTATCCATATTACCCTGGTGTTGATGAGGGTGCAACCGCTGTGTTTGGTGAAAATGTAGTTCCGGGTTATGTACAGTCATTTGAAGAAAATCCAAATCTAAAATGGGAAACTGTAAACTTATGGGAGGTTGGATTTGAATCTACCTGGCTCGATCGTAGATTAATGTTTAATGCTAACTATTATAACAGGCAAACAGAAGATCTTTTGGTATTCGTTGATACCGGGGTAGAACGGTTTTTTGACAATTCAGGAGAAATCAGAAATAAAGGATTTGAGTTTGAAGCTTCGTGGGGTGATCAAATTGGAAATGACTTTAATTACTCTTTTGGTGGTAACTTAACCACTATTGATAATGAAGTATTATCAACACGCGAGGATGCTGCAATATTTTCAGGAGTTTCAAGAACTATTACCGGACAACCTATAGGGCATTTTTATGGATATATCGTCGATGGGCTATATCAGTCCAATGCACATGTAGCAGCTTCGCCGCCTAGTACATTAGCAAGTTATGGTCCCGGTGATTTTAGATATAGAGATGTAAATGGAGACGGCATGATCACTCCTGCTGACAGGACCGTAATTGGAAACCCGACTCCCGATGTAACCTATGGATTTTATACCAATTTTGATTATAAGAATATATCAATTGGTATTGATTTCCAGGGAGTCTATGGGAATGAGATTTACCGTAATTGGGGGAATGGAAGCACATTTGCGCAATTCAATTATCGCACTGCCAGAGAAAACAGATGGACTCAATCAGGATCTTCCAATTGGGAACCAAGATTATTTGAGGCGTCCGATTATAACAAGTTGCCTTCTACATATATGATTGAAGATGGAAGTTATTTAAGAATACGAAATCTCCAGTTAGCCTATAATTTTAACCCATTGGATTTACAGGGGATGAATATACAGGTAATGAAATTGTTTATCAATGTTCAGAACTTATATACCTGGAGAAATAATTCCGGTTTTACACCTGAAGCCGGGGGATCGCCGGTTGAATTTGGTGTTGATACCGGAGGGTACCCGGTGCCTGTAATATCAACCCTTGGTTTTAGTGTAACGTTTTAAAAAAATGAATATGATGAACTATAAAAAAATAGCCATATTATCCTTAATAGGGATATTCACTTTAATATCATGTCAGGATGATTTTTTAGACAGACTTCCACTTGGAGAAGTAGCTAACACTGATGAATTGGGAATTGGCGGACAGGAAACAGCAGTATTTGGGATCTATTCATTATTAAGGACCACAACTGTAGGTAGCTGGAACAGGTATTGGTTTGGAAGTATTCGTTCTGATGATGCAGCCAAAGGAAGTAGTGAGGGTGATGCCGCAGCATTTGGGTCCGCATTTAATAATTTTGAATATGTAGCCACCAATGGATTAAGTACATCATGGTGGAATGACCATTACAGAGTTATTTTTGCATGTAATGAAGTGATAAATAATGTTCAGGAATCCGGAGATCCTAGCCCTGGGGATTTGATCAATGAATCTGAAGCTAAAGCAATCAGAGCCCTTATGTATTTTGAGTTAAGACGGGATTATGGAGAAGTACCTATTATT
>DATHWA010000340.1:0-6267 GCA_035461025.1 Gillisia sp.
GCTCCATTAAGGACTACAAGTGGAAGCAGTTATCGTGTAGGTTTAGAAATAGATGCAGTTATTAAATTGCATCCCCAATGGAGATTACAGCCTAATGTAGCTTTTAGCTCCAACAAAAACAGGGATTTTGTAGCTTCAATAGACGGGGAACTGAGAAGCCTGGGAAAAACCAATATTTCTTTTTCTCCGGAAATTGTGGCTTCCAATATGTTGGTGTATCAACCCTCCCCTAATTTCCAGGTGGGATTACTTTCGAAATATGTAGGTGAACAGTATATGGGAAATATAGATAGTGATGCTTCCCTGTTGGACAGTTTTTTTATAAATGACCTGAATTTTTTCTATGAACTTACAGATGTGCCGGTATTTAGATCTATAGTCTTGTCCGGGTTGGTGAATAATATCTTTGATGTGAAGTTCGTATCCAATGGGTATTTCTTCACTTATGATGATGACTTTTCAAATCCCGGAACAATCACCACGATTGAAGGTGCCGGATATTACCCTCAGGCAGGTATAAATTTTCTGGCGGGGGTAACCCTTAAATTCTAAGAGTTTATTGGTCCGGCTGCCATAGGCAGCCGGCTCAATTAAATATTTCCAGCGTATTACCGCTCTTTCTCACACGGTAAGGTTTTAAAGGGTATTGTCCTGTACCGGCAGAGAGTTCCCCGGTAAGTATATTATAGGCATTGCCATCTTCACAGGTGCAGCTCGCAATAATTCCTGATACTGTTAATCTGGAACAATCCCTGAGCTCGTGGTTGGGATCGCTTAATTCAAAAGCGGTGTATTGGGTGTTGTTAATATTATAGACCACAACGCCATTGATCCCGTAGTTATAGGTAACATAACTATTTCCGGGAAAATTGAGGTTGTTATACTCGGGTAGGCTAAGATTAAGATTAAGCCTAAAACTTTCGTTTGGCAGGTAAGGGTTGTTATATCTTATCTCATCGTCCTGACTACAGGCGCTTAAAGAGAAAATTACCAGGAATAAGATAATTGGTTTAAGTGCGCTTTGAGATAATTTACGGGAAGCGATTTTAATTGTTTTCAATCTTTATATTTATTATATTTGTTAGGATAAATCCCGTTATACGTGGGATTTTTTGTATTTATTGACGGCTACAAAAATAGTGATTTATACATAAACGATCTTTTTAAGATCTCACCAGACCTTTACCCTACAGGTTTTGGTCTTAATAAAATCAAATAGAATTAAAGACAGTATTCGGGTGAAGGATGTAAAGTCCTTCCACTCTAATTTAAACGATAAAGTTATGAGCAAAGTATCTTATTATACAGCTGAAGGTCTAAAAAAACTTAAAGATGAACTTAATCAACTCCGTGATGTGGAAAGGCCTAAAGCCAGTGAAGCAATAGCCGAAGCAAGGGATAAGGGAGATCTTAGTGAAAATGCCGAATATGATGCGGCCAAGGAAGCCCAGGGACTTTTAGAGATGAGAATTTCAAAGATGGAGGAGATAGTATCTAATGCAAGACTCATAGATGAGTCTCAACTGGATACTACCAAAGTGCTGGTGCACTCACATGTTAAAATAAAGAACCTTGCAAATAAGATGGAGGTTGACTATAAGCTTGTAGCTCAAAGTGAGGCAGATCTAAAGACCGGAAAAATATCTGTGGACTCTCCAATTGGTAAAGGTCTTCTTGGTAAGAAAGAAGGTGATGTGGCAGAGATCGAGGTGCCAAACGGGAATCTAAAATTTGAAATATTAAAGATCTGGAGAGAATAATTTTTTCCTCCCCTACGATCCTTTTCATAACTGGTAGATGCCTTTTAGGAAAAGGATTTTTAGTTTCAAGTAATAATCAGTTAAAACAATTTTATGGCCTCCATTTTTTCAAAGATCATCAACGGGGAACTACCTTCTTATAAGGTAGCAGAGACAGACAAATTTCTTGCATTTCTGGATATTAATCCTAATGCCAAAGGACACACACTTTGTATCCCCAAAGAGGAAGTTAATAAGATATTTGACCTTGATAAAGAAACCTACGCCGGCCTAATGGAATTTTCCAGAAAGGTGGCCATTGGCCTGGAAAAAAGTGTAAGCTGTAAAAGGGTTGGAATGGCCGTGGTTGGCCTTGAAGTGCCTCATGTGCACGTACATTTAATTCCGCTTAATTCTATGGGAGATATGGATTTTTCGAGAAATAAGAAAATGAGTGAGCAGGAATTTGAAGAACTTACAGCTAAGATTAAAAGCAATATCCAATTTTAACGGGGCATTACGCGACCGTAGATAATACAACAATGTATATGGAAGAGCGAGGGGAAAAGCCGGTGGGAATTGTTGTTTTTGACCTTAACGGGACATTTTATAACAAAAGCTCTAAAGAAGAATTTTACAAATTCATTCTCAGGAAAAACCCAAACAGACTTAAATATATTTGGGAAATGAGCTTTTATTACCTGCAACTAAAACTCCACCGGATAAAGCAAACCGAGTTCAAAGAAAATTTCTTTAATTATCTTGACAATATCCCTCCTGCTAAAGTAGAGGAATACGCAAAAGAATTTTGGGAAAAGGAATTCCCGCAGGAATTCAACGGGGATTTGCTTATCAGGTTTGATGAATTTAAGAAAAAAGGTATTCCGGTTTATTGTGCTACCGGAGGTTTTGAGCTTTATGTAAATCCCTTATTCGAAATTTATAAGATAGATGGTTTTGCCGGAACCCGTGTAAATTATACCGGAAAAACTTATAAAGTGGAGGGTCAGGCTTGTAAGGATGAAGAAAAAATAAGACGGCTGGAGGAGTTACTTAAAGGAAAGTCTTATAAAATTATCGAGGCATATTCAGATAGTAAAGAAGAGATCCTCGATCGTGCAGAAAAGGCATTCCTGGTAAAAGATGGAAAGATTACTCCTTATGAAGATAAGGATTCCTGATCTAGGCCTCTGCAGGTAGTTTTCTTAGTGCAATTTGAAAAGTTGTTCCTTTGTTTATCTCACTATGTTGTACCTGGATTCGGCCTTTATGATATTGTTCAATGATTCTTTTAGCAAGGGATAATCCAAGGCCCCATCCCCGCTTTTTCGAAGTGTAACCCGGTTCAAAAACCGTTTTAAATTTGCTCTTTGGAATTCCTTTTCCGGAATCCTTAATATAGATATATACCCAGGTGTTATCCTGTTTTACTTCTATGCTTAGTTTGCCTTTTCCCCTCATGGCATCTACGGCATTTTTCACAAGGTTTTCAATCGTCCAACTGTATAGAGAGTCATTTAAATTTACGTAGATAGGGGTATAAGGCGTATTAAGCTGAAACTCAATTAGATCTGAACTTCGAATCTTCAAATATTCATAAGTATCTTTAGTGGCCTTTACCAGATCTGTTCTTGAAAGGATTGGAGCAGAGCCAATTTTGGAAAACCTTTCGGTAATGGTACGAAGGCGATCCACGTCCTTTTCCATTTCTGTGATGTAATTTTGATCAATATTTTCCTCCTTTAGGATCTCTGTCCACCCAATAAGGGAGGAAAGGGGTGTTCCAATTTGATGAGCAGTTTCCTTAGCCATTCCAGCCCAGAGCTTATTTTGTTCACTGGATTTGGTGGTGGTGTAGAAAAAATAAACAACACCAATAAAGAGAAATATGATTAACAATAAACCTATAGGGTAATATTTGATCTTGGTAAGCAAGGGAGAGTCCCCGTAAAAGATCCTGTGTACCTGGTCCTGGCCCAAATACATCTCTATAGGCTCATTTTCTCTTTCCAGCCTGCTTAGATAATTCTTTAATTCCTCATCATTTCTGTTCACCCCTTCCGGCAGATTAAGCCCGTCTATAATCTCCCCCTTCTCATCTACCCAAATAGTGGGGATGGTAGTATTGCTGTTTAAAACCTGGAGGGTAAGGGCGATTTCAGATTCATTATCTGTTTCTGCCAGGAAAGCCTGGGCACTTGCCCAAATCTCCATTTTATCCCGCTCATCTTCTTTCAGCCTTTCAAAAAATATTGAGGTATTCCACAGGATGAGTGCTACTATGAAGAGGGAAGAAATAATTATGAACCAACGTGCAAGGTTTCGTTCGTCAGTAAAATTCATGAAACAGGTTTAATGTCGAAATAAAGATAACCACTTTCTGTTAATATTATTGTTAGGATCAGGTTTTTCAATCCTAAGGCTATTCGTTACCTTTGTCAAAAATCGCTGAATGCTTACTATTGATCCAAAAGAAATAAGTACGGGTAAGACCCACCAGTACCTGCTGGGTGCTGTAGGTCCACGGCCCATTGCATTTGCCAGTACGATAGATGAAGAGGGACGGCCAAACCTTTCCCCTTTTAGTTTCTTTAATGTTTTTAGTGCAAATCCTCCCATACTGGTGTTTTCACCTGCGAGAAGAGGAAGGGATAACACTGTGAAACACACCTATCTAAACGCTAAGGCAACCGGGGAAGTTGTCATTAATATTGTTAACTTTGATATGGTGCAGCAAATGTCCCTTTCCAGTACAGAATATGATGCAGGGGTCAATGAGTTTGAAAAAGCAGGGTTCACAATGTTAGAGTCAGATATCGTGAAACCTTTTCGCGTGGCAGAATCTCCTGCACAGTTCGAATGTAAGATCAAGGAGGTTATTGAGCTTGGAGAAGAAGGAGGGGCAGGTAACCTGGTGATTTGCGAGGTGGTAAAAATGCATTTTCACGAGTCAATTCTTGATGAAAATGGAGGTATAGATCAACATAAGATAGACCAGGTAGCCCGTATGGGAGGTAACTGGTATACACGTGCAAATATGGGAATGTTTGAGGTGCCAAAACCTTTGACGACTCTTGGAATTGGTGTTGACAGTATACCGGAGGATATTCGCCGTAGTGAGATCCTTACCGGGAATGATTACGGAAAGTTGGGGAATGTGGAAGCGTTGCCCACAGAAGATGAAATAGCGGAATTTTTAAAAGAAGAAGAAACAGCGGCAAATTTGGTGAGATCTGGTAAATCAGAAAAAATACATCAGGCTGCACAAAAATATCTTGAGAACAACGAACCGGCAAAAGCCTGGAAATTATTATTAGCAAAAAAGTAATAAAATGGAAGTACAAGGAAAGATTAAAATGATTGGAGAAACCCAAACCTTTGGAAGTAACGGTTTCAGGAAGAGAGAAGTAGTTGTAACTACAGAAGAGCAATACCCACAGCATATCATGGTAGAGTTTGTGCAGGACAAAACAGACCTGTTGAACAACTTTCAGGTAGGTCAACCTGTGAAAATAGGTGTGAACTTAAGAGGCCGGGAGTGGGTAAATCCACAAGGCGAAACTAAATATTTTAATTCGATCCAGGGTTGGAGAATAGAAAACCTGCAGCAGGATGCTCCGGGTGGGAATGTTCCACCACCTGCAGATCAATTTGAGCCTGCCCAGGACCTTAAGGATGAGGATTATGACGATCTTCCATTCTAGGAATTACCTGCAATATAGTCAGAAGAAAATTTAGTAAAAGCTTAGTATTGCAGTGCGGTGCTAAGCTTTTATTTTTATCAAGTTTGGTGTAAATTATATTCAAAATTCTGCCGGATGGTCTTTTTAAAAGAACATGAGGATTTCCCGCCCATTGAGGCAGCAAACAGTGATGGTCTTCTGGCCGTTGGTGGGGGACTTGCGCCAAAACGTCTTCTGGATGCATATTGCAAAGGAATCTTCCCCTGGTATGATCCATCGCAGCCTGTTATTTGGTGGAGTCCCGATCCCAGAATGGTGCTTTTCCCGAACAATTTGAAAATTTCAAAAAGTATGAAGCAGCTTTTTAAAAAGGAGGCTTTTAAAGTAACTTTTAATGAGGACTTCGAGGCGGTAATAAGGAATTGTGCCAATATTAAAAGAGAAGGGCAACAGGGTACCTGGATCACTTCGGAACTGGAGGATGCTTTTGTAACACTTAACAAGATCAATATTGCTCATTCAGTAGAGGTTTGGCAGGAAAATGAACTTGTAGGGGGTCTGTATGGAATTTACCTGAAAGAGCAAAAGGTTTTTTGTGGAGAAAGTATGTTCGCCAAAAAAAGCAATGCTTCTAAATATGGATTTATAAGTCTGGTAAACAAATTGCGGGAGGACGGGGTACGGCTTATAGACTGCCAGGTTTATACCGCACATCTGGAAAGCCTTGGCGCTGAAGAGATCTCCCGCAGGGAATTCCTGCACTTTCTAAAATAAGAAAAAATATTCCGGCTCAAATTATTTACTCAAAGTGAACAGGGGTTTTAAGTAAAATATTATAATCCTTT
>DATHWA010000341.1:0-3777 GCA_035461025.1 Gillisia sp.
CTACTTCCTCCACTTCATCTTCATAGGCGCTATCGCTTACTGGTACGATAAAAAGAACTGGAAACGGAACTGGCTCATTCTGCTGGCGACGATGGCTGTGGATGTAGACCATGTGTTTGCAGATCCCCTTTTCGACCCCAACAGGTGCGGTATTGGGTTTCATCCACTGCATACTGAATATGCCATCGCGGTGTATGTACTGGGAGTGGCTTTTGTAAAACATTACACGATTCGACTCATTTTCATAGGTCTACTCTTTCATATGATAACCGACTTCATCGACTGTCTGTGGATGTTTTCCTACTGCCAGTCCTGTTATGAAAATTCAGAGATCTTTAAGTGGCTGAATTAAAAAAGCCTGAATTTCTAATAGCCCACCCTGAAAGAATCAGGTGAAGATATATCAAAAATTCAGGCCTTGGTTATTTGGAATTTTAAGGGTTAAGACCCCGGTTTTCATCTTCACTCAGCATCCGGGATTTGATGAAAAACCGGAAACCTGTGGGTATATCCAGGGAGAAACTCCCTCCCCTGCCCGGGACAAGATCTACCGTGAGATGGGTGTGCTTCCAGTATTCAAACTGGTCGTGGCTCATATAGAATTTCACTTCCCCTATCTCGCCCAGCAGGATATCATTATCATCTATATAAAAATCTTCCTTTGGCAGCAGCATAGGCGAAGACCCATCGCAACAGCCACCGCTTTGGTGAAAGATCACCTCGCCGTGCTTTTGCCGGAGTTCTTGCAGCAATTTGTTTGCTTCAGGAGTAATTTCTACTCGGTTATATTCCATTTTCTAAAAGAATCCCAGTTTATTCTTATTGTAAGAAATAAGCATGTTTTTGCTTTGTCTGTAGTGGTTTAGCATCATCAAATGGTTTTCCCTTCCAAAACCAGATTTCTTATATCCGCCAAATGGTGCGTGTGCAGGATAATCGTGATAGCAGTTCACCCATACCCTACCGGCTTTTATCGCTCTCGGTATTTGATATAATTGATGTGCATCCCTGGTCCAGACTCCGGCTCCAAGACCGTACATAGTATCATTGGCAATTTCAATGGCTTCGGCTTCATCCTTAAAGGTACAAACTGCCAGTACAGGGCCAAAGATCTCTTCCTGGAAAACTCGCATTTTGTTATGCCCTTTCAGAATTGTTGGCTGAATGTAAAATCCATCCCCAAGATCGCCGTCGAGTTCTGCAGCACCGCCACCGGTCAAAACCTCAGCGCCTTCATCCTTTCCTATTTTGATATACTCCAGGATCTTCTTATGCTGATCTGAAGAAGCCTGCGCTCCCATCATAGTGGAATCATCAAAGGGATCCCCCATTTTTATGGCTTCGGTTCTTTCGATTACCCTCTTGATGAAATCATCATAAATATCCTCCTGGATCAATAATCTTGAAGGCGCCGTACACACCTCTCCCTGGTTGAAGGCAAACAACACTGCACCTTCAATACATTTATCCAAAAACTCATCATCCTTATCCATTATGCTGCTGAAGAAAACATTCGGGGATTTTCCTCCAAGTTCCATAGTGACAGGATGTAAATTTTTGGAAGCATATTGCATTATCAGCTGTCCTGTTGTGGTTTCCCCGGTAAATGCTACCTTATCCACATGCGGACTCGAAGCCAGAGGTTTACCTGCTTCAGGACCAAATCCGTGCAGCACATTGAAAACCCCCGGAGGTAGTAGATGAGCTATTTTTTCAGCCAGGAATGTTGCGGAAGCCGGGGTTTGTTCTGCGGGTTTTAAAATAACACAGTTGCCCGATGCCAAAGCAGGAGCTACCTTCCATGCCAGCATCAACAACGGAAAGTTCCACGGAATGATGTGCGCTACCACTCCCAAAGGTTCGTTGATAATTAAAGAGAGTGTATTTTCATTTAGCTCTGTGGCAGATCCTTCCTCGGCACGAATTACAGATGCAAAATACCTGAAATGGTCTACCGCCAGAGGCACATCGGCATTCATAGTTTCCCGGATGGATTTCCCATTATCGGCCGTTTCCATTTGGGCAAATGTCTCCAGGTTTTCCTGGATCACATCGGCTATTTTGTGCAGGATCGCAGCCCTTTCAGCAGCCGAAGTATTTCCCCACTCATGTTTGGCATTAATGGCAGCTTCTATGGCGCTCTTCACATCCTTTTCATTGGACCTGGGATATTTGGCCAGAAGCTTATTATTTACGGGGGAGTGATTCTCAAAATACTGCCCGTCTATAGGATCCTGGAATTTTCCGTTGATAAAATTCCCGTATTTCTCTTCAAATTTTGGTGCTGAGTAGCTCATATAAATGTCTTTTAAAAAATTAAGTTCTTCAATATCCATAATTTTAAGACTTGTTAATTGCACTTTTCTACCAATAAGTATTACATTACTATTAACTTAATAAAATACCGGGATTTTGAATACCAATTTAATAAACTACAATCGCAGCCTTAAGCTGAATACTTCCATCGAGAACAGGACGATCTACAGCGCAGATTATGCTGAACTGAATGTTTTTGAGACCAGGCAGGTGGCAGAAAAGGTGAACCTGCAATTCGGTTTTCCGGTGATCGCGAGTATGCTAACAGGGAAAAAGATCATGCACCTGGAAGGAATGAAATCTTTCGAGTTCTATCCGGGGGAATCTGTTGTGTTACCTTCAGATAAAAAAATGATAATTGATTTTCCATTAGCAAATAACACAAACCCTACCCGTTGTTTGGCACTTGGAATCGATCCCGATAAAATAAAGGAGACTGTAGAGCTTTTCAATGAAAACACCCGAATAGACTTTGAAAATGACACCCATAATTTGGAAACCAGCGCGGTTCATCTGGCCAACAATCAACAGGTGCAGGTGGTACTGGATCGCATCTTCAGCACCTTCCTGGAAGATGGGAGAGCCAAAGACGCGTTGCTGGACCTTATGGTGAAGGAGCTTATAATCCGGCTACTTCAAACCAAGGCAAAACTGATGCTGGTTGATAACGAAACCCTCTTTGACAATAACCGGATGGCATTTATCGTGAAATACATGCGGGATCATCTTACCGAAAATATCAATGTAGATAAGCTGGCCGACAAAGCCTGTATGAGCTCCTCCAATTTTTACCGCAGCTTTAAAAACACTCTTGGCGAATCCCCAATAGATTACCTGAACGGGGAGCGAATTAAATTTGCCAAGAAACTTATCCAAAAAACCAACTGGAAGTTTGCAGATATCGCCTTTAAATCCGGTTTCAACAACACCAGTTATTTCAACCGGCAATTCAAACGTTTGGAGAAGATCACGCCAAACCAGTACCGAAGTATTGTGCAGGGGAATAAAGATTAGGTAGAATTGAGTATTGAGATATGAGTATTGAGATGTGAGAATTGATGGGTTCCAATAGAACCAAGAGACAAGAACCAAGAGACAAGAGAAGAGAGAAGAGAGAAGAGAAGAGAAGAGAAGAAAAATAATAACTCTTACTCCGTGAAACTCCTTTTTTAACTCCTTTTAAACTCTGTGGTTAAGAAAACTAATAGCCTCGAAAAAATGAGAATTAACCATCCATAGTATTTTCAACAACTGATAACCGACAACTGACAACTGACAACAGTTTCTGTCCTCCTTCCGCTCTTAAAAAACCAGAGAATAGCCTCGCATTCCAAATTCCTCTAACGACTAAAGACTAACGACTAACTTTCCGGGGCATCGTTCCAAAAACTACATCCCATAATGGCGAAGAAACTCCGAACGCCCGGTCCGGTTCACGGTAGTGGTGGATGCTGTGGTGAT
>DATHWA010000342.1:0-6155 GCA_035461025.1 Gillisia sp.
CCTGTTTTCCGAATCGCTCAATAGTCCTGTCCGTATAGGGTTGTAACCATGGATCAAATCCTAATCGGGACTGGAAGGAGACACTGTAAGTGTTTTCTTTAAGTTCCAGATATTCTGCCACAAGCCTGGTGGTTTCATAACACTGATGTCTGTAACAAAATTGATGTGCTGCGGAAGGGGTTTTACAACAAGACCCATCTATCTGGCAATGAGATTTGGTGACATCACTTTTTCTAATGTGCCTTTCCGGAACGCCGTGATAGGAAAACAAAAGGTGTTGAAAATCCACTCCTTTAAGATTCTCGGCTATGCTGTTGGAAAGAACCCTGATGTAATCCGGATGGTTGTAAAACGCGGGAACTGAAGTAAAGGTCATTTCAGAAAAATGTTCCTTTCTAAGCTTTTCGGCCAATACAAGAATAGTCTCTGTAGTAGCCATTGCAAATTGCGGATATAACGGAAAGATGAGAACCTCATCTACCCCCTGATCTTTCAATTCCTGAAGCCCTGATTTTATATTCGGCTTTCCGTATCTCATCGCAAGAGCGATAGGAACAGAAGTTAAGTTGTCTATTTTATCCCGGAGTCTTTCTGAAAGAACAATTAGAGGAGAACCTTCATCCCACCAGATCTTCTGGTATGCCTCTGCCGATTTCTTTGGCCGGGTATTCAGGATAATTCCTCTTACAAGGATATTCCTGGCCCAAAGCGGGACATCTATCACCCGCTCATCCATAAGAAATTCATCCAGGTATTTTTTTACGTCCTTAGGATCTGTACTATCCGGGGATCCAAGGTTCACAAGCAGAACTCCTTTACTCATAATTTTTCTTTTTCAGAATCAAAAATAATATTAATTCACGGCCCTGATTGGGGCCAGGCATTTTTCTTTCTTATCGCAGGATAGACTAATCATTTACAACTTTCTTCTCATTAATAGCAAAGAGAATAGATTGGAGTAAATGCTCAAGAAAAGCAGGCTCCACATAGGACTGTATTGTATGTCCTAAACCTGTATATATGGAAATACCGCCACCTTCCAACTCACGGTACCAGGCTATTGGATGATCCTCTCCATTTGTTCCTCCTTCATAAGTACTTTCATCTAAATTTAAAAGAACCTTATTGTCAGGATTAATATTTTTATAGTTGTACCACTCATCTTTCCTTGTCCATCTTTCAGGAAGATGGGAAACCGCAGGATGTTCAGGCATTAGCACTTCGATATCTGCCTCCTGTACCTTGGGATGGTTCTCAAAATAAGCCCCTACCAGCTTGCCATACCACTCCCAGTCATATTCCGTATCTGCCGCGGAGTGAATCCCAAAAAAACTTCCGCCCTTCTCGATGTAATCCTTAAAAGCTTCTTGCTGTTCAGCATCAAGAACATCCCCGGTAGTATTGAGAAATATAACCAGGTCATATTTTTTTAAATTCTCTTTGGTAAAATCTTTGGCATCATCTGTATCATCTGTATCAAAGCCATGATCATCTCCCAGATCTCCTATAGCCTGGTAGCCTGCCGGTATGGATTCATGCCAGAAACCTTCCGTTTTATAAAAAATAAGCACATTTTTATCCTTGGCCTTATCCTGGGCATACAAAGTACCTACCATTAAAAAGGCCAGAGATAACATTGATAATAAAATAGATCTTTTCATTACTTATATTTTAATTAGTTGCAGACAAGGACATAATATATTTCTTGGGAGTAGTACCAAACTTTTTTCTGAATGCGGCAATAAAGTGACTGGCAGTACTATAACCTACCTTAAGCCCCACCTCATTCACATTGTACTCTCCACTATCCAGTAATTTCCTGGCATATTCCATTTTGTAGTCAAATAGAAAACTATAAACCGGTTCGCCATAAATTTGCTTAAACCCTTCCTTTAATTTTTTAAGGCTAAGTCCAATTTCATTTGAAAGCTCCTGCAGGGATGGGGGTTCTGCCATACGACCAATGATAATATCTTTTGCCTTTCGTATCTTAAGGATATTCTCTTCATCACTTAAAAAAGGACACTGCTCCATATCCTTGTCCCCCGCACGGTTAAACTGCAAACTTAATAGTTCGTATGCTTTAGCTTTGAAATAAAGACCTTTAATAGTAGGCATTAAACTAAAATTTATAAGTTGATTAAGCACTATCGCCATAGATGGGGATATCGTGCCTTCCTGATAGTATTTTTTATCTTTATTTTCTATACTAAGAAAAGGAATGAATTTGGCTTCCTGGGAAAACAGGGAGTGGAATTTTTCAATTGATACAACCAGGGAAATAAGCCAGGTTTTTGGTGAAAGATTTAAATTTAAAGGAAGGTCTTGTTTTGGATTATATAATAATAGAGAGTTTTCCTCTTCAAGGTTAAGAACATAGCTCCCCCCATTGAACAAAAACTCTGTTTTTCCTTTAAGGCAAAAGTGAAATTGAATGTAACTGCTATCTACTCCACGACTACAGGTTTCTACATTTTCCCCATCATTTTGGAACTTAAGTATATAAAACCCATCCTCAATTTTAGTTTCTTCAACAAACCCTCCAGCGATATTTTCTTCTTCTATTTTCATTTAGAATTTCATCTTTTATTTAGAACTATTCTAAACTGCACTGCTTAAACTTATAGTCCTTACTACAAAAGTAGCTATTTTACTCAAAAGGTAGGAAAGAAACTGATATATATCAGGAAACGACACATTTAGTACTTTGAGCGTTATATTTTATATATTCATTGTCTTACATTTGCCACAGAATACGTAAATAGGTTCATGGAAAACACAATTTCACGGGGAAAACATTTTTATGCCATTGGTTTAAGCTATAAAAAAGCTGATGCAGCCATACGCGGACATTTCTCCCTTACTGATGATGCGAAGGAAAACCTACTCGAACAGGCTAAGACTGAAGGAGTAGAAGGATTACTTGTTACCTCCACCTGTAACCGTACAGAACTTTATGGTTTTGCAGAGCACCCTTTTCTGCTAATTAAACTTTTATGCGAACATACACATGGGACTGTAGAGGAGTTCGAAAAAGTAGCTTATATATATAAGAACAAAGATGCGATATCTCATCTTTTTAGAGTTGGAACTGGTCTTGACAGCCAAATTCTTGGAGATTTCGAGATTATAAGTCAGCTAAGAAATGGATTTATAAAATCCAAAAAACACGATATCGCAAACCCATTTCTGGAACGTTTGGTAAATGCCGTTATCCAGGCCAGCAAGCGTATAAAAAATGAAACCCAAATCTCTTCTGGAGCAACCTCGGTTAGTTTTGCTTCTGTACAATACATATTAAGAGAAGTAGAAAATGTTTCAGAAAAGAACATCTTATTATTCGGAACAGGGAAAATAGGAAGAAATACCTGTGAAAACCTGGTTAAGCATACCAGGAATGATCACATTACTCTTATTAATAGAACAAAGGACAAGGCTGAAAAAATAGCCGGGAAATTTAATCTGAAAGTGAGGGATTACGGGGATCTTCAATCTGAAATACGGGAAGCCGATATTCTAATCGTGGCAACCGGGGCGCAAAATCCTACTATTACTAAAGAATTGATCTATCCTAAAAAAGATCTTTTGATCCTGGATCTTTCTATTCCAAAGAATGTTCACGATGATGTAGCCCAGATGGAAAATGTGAAATTGCTTCACCTGGACAGTTTGGCTCAAATGACAGATGAGACCCTTGAAAGAAGGAAGGAATCTATTCCTCAGGCACTGGAGATTATTGCAGAAGTAGAAGGCGATTTCAATAAATGGCTGGAAACCAGAAAATTTGCACCTACCATTAAAGCCCTTAAAAAGAAGCTTAAAACCATGAAGGATGCAGAATTGGATTTTCAGCGGAAGAAGATTGCCAATTTTAATGATGAACAGGCAGAAATTGTTAGTAACAGGATCATACAGAAGATAATGAATCATTTTGCCAATCATCTTAAAGATGATTCCAACACCACAGATGAAAGCCTGGAGCTTATCCAAAAGGTATTTCATTTGGAAGATTCACATCAATGAACAAAATAATAAGGATTGGAACCCGCGACAGTGAACTTGCACTCTGGCAGGCTAACACTGTAAAGAATGCCCTTGAAAAATTAGGCCATGAAACAGAGCTGGTTTCTGTAAAATCTGAGGGAGACCTCAACCTGGACCAACCTCTTTACGAAATGGGCATCACCGGGATCTTTACTAAGACCCTGGACGTGGCCATGCTCACAGGAAAAATAGATATCGCAGTACATTCTATGAAAGATGTACCCACAGCCCTGCCTAAAGGGATCGTGGAAGCTGCCGTTTTGAAAAGGGCAAATACAAGTGACATCCTGCTTCACAAAGGCCTGGACTTCCTCGATTCAGAAGGAACAATTGCAACCGGAAGTTTACGCAGAAAAGCACAATGGCTTAATCGATACCCGGAACATAATGTTGTAGACCTAAGGGGAAATGTGAATACCAGGATGAAAAAGCTGGAGGAAAACAACTGGAACGGAGCAATATTTGCCGCTGCCGGACTTGAAAGGATCAATTTAAAGCCCGATGATCACCTGGAACTTGGATGGATGCTGCCCGCCCCCGCACAGGGAGCTATGCTTGTAGTGGCTATGCAGGAAGACGATCACTGCCGTGAAGCCCTGGGCCCTTTGCATCACAATGATTCGGGGTTATGTGTACAAATAGAAAGAGAATTTCTTAAAACACTGGAAGGTGGCTGCACCGCTCCAATAGGAGCTTTGGCTACTATAGAAAATGATATTATCCATTTTAGCGGAGTACTCTTCAGCCTTGATGGAAGCAGAAAAATTGAAGTGACCAAAGAAATTCCTGTAAAGGATAGCGAATCCTTCGGAAAAAACTGCGCTCTGGAGGTTCTCCAAAATGGCGGAAAAGAATTGATGGAGGAAATAAGGAAGGTTTTAAATTGATGTATGCCCACTTTACTTTCCACCAAAAAACTTACACCGGCGCAGAAGCATTTATTGCTTAATACGGGAATTGGTTTGGTGGAATATGATGCCATTGGCATTGATTTCCCTGACCTGCCGAAAAACATTAAACTTCAAAAAAATCTTATCTTCACCAGTCAAAATTCAGTAAAAGCTGTTTTGCATCTTTTTACTGAAGAATCATTTTTGTACCATGAAATCTTCTGCGTTGGGGAGAAAACTACAGGTTTATTAAAAGAAGCCGGATTTAATGTAGTGGAATGCGAATCTTACGGCAAGGATCTGGCAGAGAAAATCATTGAAAATTACAGTGACAGATCTTTTACTTTCTTCTGCGGAAAAATGCGAAGAGACGAGATCCCGGAACTACTGAAAAAAAATGAAGTGGAATTCAGCGAAATTCTGGTCTATGAAACTTTGCTGAAAGCAAAATCCTTTAAAAGCGAATTTGACGGAATTCTGTTTTTTAGTCCCAGTGGGGTTAAAAGCTTTGCTCTGGAAAATCAATTTTTAGATACCACAGCATTTTGTATTGGTACCACAACTGCTGCTGAAGCCAAAAAATATACAAACAACATACATATTGCGACCAAACCTACAATAGAAAATGTTATTGTAGGTGCAGTGAATAACCTAAATAACAGGAACAACAGGCCTGAATAAAATTATTTGTAATGATAAAGAACGACTTATTTTTAAGAGCATTAAAAGGAGAAACAGTAGAAAGGCCACCGGTTTGGATGATGCGTCAAGCAGGACGTTATCTTCCGGATTTTATGAAATTGAAAGATCAGTATGATTTCTTTACCCGTTGCCGCACTCCGGAACTCGCAACAGAGATCACTGTAATGCCAATTCACCAGGTAGGTACAGATGCTGCAATACTTTTTAGTGATATCCTTGTGGTACCACAGGCAATGAATATTGAGGTAGAGATGAAACCCGGTTTAGGCCCGTGGCTTCCAAACCCTGTTCGTACAACTAAGGATGTGGAAAATGTAATTGTACCAGATGTGGACGAGACTCTGGGCTATGTTATGGAAGCAATTAAAATGACCAAAAAAGAGCTAAACGATGAAGTTCCACTAATCGGGTTTGCTGGTTCACCATGGACAATACTTTGCTATGCAGTACAGGGACAGGGGTCTAAAAATTTTGATATTGCAAAAAAATTCTGTTTTACAAATCCTGCAGCAGCCCATA
>DATHWA010000343.1:0-7466 GCA_035461025.1 Gillisia sp.
GAAAAAGCGCTCTTCAGAATAACAAACAGCAGAATGGGCGGATTTGTCATTATGAACGCAGTGAAGAATCCCTGCCGCCGGTGCAGTAGTAAAGGACAGATGCAGGTACAAAAAGAATTTTTATTCAACCCACAAACAACAAACTCGCTTCCCCTCCCGCAGATGCTCAAAGAAAAACGAGATTAATAATCCCCCGCCAGAGATTCTTCGTCGCGCGAAAAAGCGCTCTTTGTTGTAATAATCTGGTGGAATAACGCCTTGAATTTCAGAGGACGATCCAGACCTCACAGGTTTCAAAAACCTGTGAGGTCTACTCAAAAAGAGGTTTTAACTACTCCTCCCATTCATCTGTGAGGTCTATTAAGAAAGAGTATTTCCTACTCCTCCCATTCATCTGTGAGGTCTACTAAGAAAGAGTATTTCCTACTCCTCCTCTTCATCATCAATAGGAATCGCCAGCAAAGGTATTTCTGCTTTTTTCAGCAGTTCCATCGAAACGTTTTCAGAGAAAAGATCGTGGAAAAAACTGTGCTTATGCGTACCCACGATTAGCAGGTCGCTTTGGAGTTTCCGGGCTTCTTCGACCACGGTTTGCACTGTCGATCCCTGGATGAGAAGGCCTTCGCATTCAATGGAATCATCAAAGAAAGTTTTACATATCCTCTCCAGGGAGCGGTGTTCTTCCCGAAGCTCATCTGCTTTGATATCCCTTATATACTGGGGGCCTGGCTCGTAGCCAACAAAATCCGGATTGGGGGCCGCGACGTGCAATACCCACACCTTCGAACCAAATTTTTCAGCAATTCCTTCAGCATAACCCAGCAATTCCCCAACGGTGTCGTTGAAATCTATTGCGACAAGAATGTTCTTTATCTCCATAAGCTATAGTTTTTTATCAATAACCTTTTTCCGGCGTAACCACATTCAACAGTTCTTCCTCTTCGGTCATTCGCTCGTAATTTTCCACCAGTTGCGGTACCACATGTTTAGGGTCCGTAACGCTGGCGATATGAGGGGTTATATGAATATTAGGGTTCTCCCAGAATGGGTGATCCTCCGGCAATGGTTCTTTTCTGAAAACATCAAGGGCGGCACCACTCAGCTTGCCGGTGTTCACGGCGTCCAGCAGGTCCTGTTCTGCCAGGTGTTCCCCGCGGGCAACATTGATGAGGTAAGCCCCTTCAGGCAATTTTTCAAAGAGTTCTTTATTGAGAATATTGTCTGTGGCTTTGGTTAGCGGTAAAAGACAAATTAGAATATCCAGCTCCTCCAAAAACTCATCCTTCTCGTCACTACTGTAAGTGGTCACCCCTTCGATCTCCTTTTTGGATTTTGCCCAGCCGGAAACTTTGAAGCCGTTCATCTTTAAATTTTCTGCAACCCCGCTGCCCAGCTCTCCAAGGCCCATAATTCCAATATGTGTGTCCTGTATGCGCTTATATTTTTTAGGTTCCCAGGATTTGGCGCAGTGGTGGTAAGAGATATTTCGCAAATGATTCATTACCAGGGCAAGTACAAAAGAGCACATATCAACCCGTAGCTGATTATCTACTATTCTCGTGATAATCACATTTTCCGGGATCTCCGGGTCACTTGTTATATGGTCTACTCCTGCGCCCATCGAGGCGATCACCTTCAGGTTCGGATAATTCTTAAAAATTCCCCGGGGATGTTTCCAGGTGACGGCATATTCTACCTCCTCATTATCGTGTTCTTCAGGATAAACCACGATGTTCATTCCGGGATGCTGATTCTTCAACTCTCTTACCCACGCTTCCGGGTTTCTTCCCGGGCTAATAACTAAAACTGACATTTTTTTTGTTTTTTATATGTTCATTAATTCACAAAGGCGCTGTAACCGGTAATTGCCCGGCCTACGATAAGTGAATTTATTTCTTTTGTTCCTTCATAACTGTAAATTGCTTCCGCATCTGCCACAAATCTCGCAACATCATATTCCAACAGGATACCGTTGCCGCCCATCACTTCCCGTGCACGACTCACTACATCCCTGGTCCTCATACTACAATAGACCTTAGCAAGCGATGCATGCTCATCTGTAAGCATCCCCAGGTCCTGCATTTCTGAAAGCCTGAAGACCATAGTCTGCATTGCCGTAAGATTGGAAAGCATTTCCACCAAATGGTTTTGAATAAGCTGATATGAGGCGATTGGCCTGCCAAACTGCTCTCTTTTTCTGGTATATTTGAGCGCGCTTTCATAGGCGCCCCGGGCACAGCCTACTGCCTGCCAGGCTACTCCTGCGCGGGTCATGCGCAATACTTTTGCAGTATCTCTGAAGCTATCTGCATGTTTCAGCCTGTCGCTTTCCGGTACTTTACAATCGGTTAAGGTTATAATGGCATTTTGTACTATGCGCAGTGCCATTTTATCCTTCATTTTTTCCGCTTTATAACCCGGATTTTCCTTTGCGCGTACCAGGAAACCCTTTACATCGTTTGTATCTTCATCCCTGGCCCAGATAACGGTAACATCAGAAAAAGTAGCGTTCCCTATCCATTTTTTTTGTCCGTTAAGTACCCAGTTTTCTCCGTCAAAACTGCAGGTGGTTTCCATTCCCCCTGCTACTCCTGATCCTACATTAGGTTCCGTAAGACCAAAGGCTCCAATGGCTTCCAGTTTTTGCATTTTAGGCAACCATTCCTGTTTTTGAGCCTCGCTTCCGCATAGGTAAATGGACCCCATTGCCAGACCGCTGTGAACCCCGAAGAAGGTGGAGATGGACACATCTACCCTTGCTATTTCCTGGGCGATGATCCCTTCCATAAGGAAAGAAAGATTTGGACAGCCGTAACCTTCATAAGGCACCCCGGTTATCCCGAGTTTTGCAAATTTTTCAATGATCTCAAAGGGGAATTTTGCCCGGTTCCAGTGGTCATTTACCAGCGGCCGGACTTCATCTTCCATAAAATTTCGAACTTTAAGCTGCAGTTCCCGTTGCTCCGGAGTTAACCTAAGATCCAGGTTGTAAAAATCCCCGTCTATAGGAGGAAGGTCATCCTGACTTTTACGCCGCTTGGTTTTCAGCATTTTCATTAACCCCTCTAGTTGCCGTTCATCCAGATTACCCAAAGCTTTCATGGCTTCAGGAAGATCTATGGTCTTGTTTATTTTGGCCAGTTGATCCATATCAACAGATTTCAACAAATTGATGGTATTCTTTACTTTTCCGAAGAGCGACATATGTTGCGAATTTGAATTTTTTAAAATTAGGGATTAATACAGCTTACAGTTGTTAAAGCTTTCTCAAGAATAGCTGAAAAACAAAGATCCTTCAGCATTTATCCATTTCTGAATTGAGAATCCCCATTCCTTAAGTTTTATAAGAAAACATTAGTAAAAATTTATATTCAAATTATAATTGAATGCTAATGAGAGTTTTAAATTTAGAGAAGCATAACACTCGACAACATGGAGATCTTTCTTTTTATTAATATCTAAGGTGGCTTCGATTGTAAACCCGAATGATGTGGAGGACTTAAGAGAATTAAAATTAAAAAGAAAAGATTGCACGAGAGGCTGAAATTATCAAATAAACTTCCCAGGCATCAGAAGATGGTTTTGGGAAAATTATGAATTAAAAAAAATGAAATAAATATGAAAACACCAAAGGAAAATCAAACTACCGTTACCGGTGGTACAGCAAAAGAAAATCAATCTGCAAAAACAGGGAGCACAACTGCTTCTAATGACAATAGAGCAGAAAAAAGGACAACAACCAGTTCCGGGAACACCAATTCAAGACAGGATGGGGATTTACTATCCGGTTGGGGTATAACCAAAAATCAGATTTGGGGGATCCTGGGCACGATTGCCGGAGGTGCATTGCTTTTTAAAAGTACAAGGAGTAGCGCTAAATCCAAGGTCAACCCAAAATCAATAATTGAGGTTAAAACCAGCGTACTTATAAAACGCCCAAAAGCGGAACTATATGCATACTGGCGTAACCTTGAAAATTTGCCCGATTTCATGAGCCACCTGAAAACGGTGAACGAAATAGACGAAAAGCGGTCTTTATGGGTTGCTGAAGGTCCCGGCGGACTTGGAAGAATAGAGTGGGAGGCAGAGATCACCTGGGAACAGGAAGGCAGTATCCTCGCCTGGAGATCCCTACCGGATTCTGAAATTGAAAATTCCGGGGAAGTACGGTTTGAACCGGTTGGTAGCAAGAAAACTATCGTGGAGACTACTATCTCCTATAGACCGCCTGCAGGAAAAGCGGGAGGAGTGGCAGCACAACTTTTAAATCCGGCCTTTAAAAAGGTAATAGAGAATGATTTAAAGGAGTTCAAGAATATTATGGAAAAAGGAGGAAAGGCGAAGAGAAAAAGTTAACCGGAAACAGGGTTATAATATTTTCTTAAGCATTAAAAAACCTCACAGGGAATTTTTTCCTGTGAGGTTTTTTATTTTAAACTTTCACAATTTGCCGGGCCAAAACCTATAGGAATCAAAACTTAAATGAGCTGTAGCGTTTAAAATAAATGAAATGCGATTTTTAACTTTTTAGGATTGATATTCAATTATTTAGGGGGAATTTTAAAGGATATTTAGCTGTTTTTAGGACGGGATAAAATGAAAGGCTTCGTAATTTAGAAGAAATGATTTATTAACCTAAAATTGATCAAATGGAACCACAGAATGTAGAAGGAGTAACTAAAACAAAAAGAGTTACAGTGATAGAAAAAACACCGGTAGAATCCAGAGGTGTTGGATCTCGTAATGTAGTTAAACCACGAAAAAAAGAAAGACGGAGAAATATTTCAAAGGACTCATCTTCTTCGATGGGATTAGG
Source organism: Gillisia sp. (assembly GCA_035461025.1). GTDB lineage: Bacteria > Bacteroidota > Bacteroidia > Flavobacteriales > Flavobacteriaceae > Gillisia. Next base: position 4,817 of record DATHWA010000343.1, read on the forward strand.
AAAAATCCTGGGAATTGCAGGAGGAGTAGTTGCCGGTGGAGCCCTGCTTTTTAAAGGAGCTACCGGGAATTGGCCGTTTTTTGGAGGAGATGGTAAAGATAAAGCGGGGGTAAATAATATAGTAGATCTAGAAAGTAAACTCACTATAGACAGGCCCAGGGAGGAACTTTATGCCTACTGGAGAAAACTTGAAAACCTTCCAAATTTTATGAGCCACCTGAAAGAGGTACAGCAGGAGGATGCAAAAATTTCAACCTGGGTAGCAAAAATTCCGGGAGGCCTGGGAACTATTGAGTGGGACGCAGAGATCGTACAGGAAAGAACAAACGAAATTTTAAGATGGAGATCGTTACCGGGGGCTGAAATTGACAATGCCGGGGAAGTTCATTTTGAAGATGCTCTTGATGGAGAAGGTACAATAGTGGAAACAAAAATTTCCTATAGACCACCTGCAGGTGACGTGGGAGGATATGCCGCAAAACTGCTTAATCCTGCCTTTGAAAAGATCGTAAAGAAAGATTTGAAGGAATTTAAGACCTTTATGGAAAGCGGAGGAGCCGGCAAAGTGCTAAGCGAACCTTCCAAAAGGGTATAGACCAGGAGTATAAATTTAAAAAACCTCACCGGGTATTTTGATCCGGTGAGGTTTTTTTTGTTATGAAATATTGGTTTTAAGACTATAAGTTAAAAGCTTCCTTTACTTTTTCCACATAATCCAGTTTTTCCCAGGTAAACAACTCCACCTCTCTTTTGACCCTTCCGTTATAAGGGCTTTCAAAGATTTTGGTAATGGTACGGGGTTCTTTTCCCATATGGCCATAGGCGGCTGTTTCTCTGTAAATAGGATTGCGCAATTTTAGACGTTCCTCTATAGCTGCAGGTCTCATATCAAAGATCTCTGCAACTTTTTTAGAAATTTCCCCATTGGTCATATCAACCTTAGACTTCCCATAAGTTTCTACAAAAATAGAAGTAGGTTCCACAACACCTATCGCATAAGATACCTGTACAAGGATCTCTTCTGATAGTCCTGCGGCTACAAGATTTTTGGCAATATGGCGTGCAGCGTACGCGGCAGAGCGGTCCACCTTACTTGGATCTTTTCCTGAAAATGCTCCTCCCCCGTGTGCGCCTTTTCCACCATACGTATCAACTATGATCTTTCTCCCGGTAAGTCCCGCGTCCCCGTGAGGGCCACCAATGACAAATTTACCGGTAGGGTTAATGTGGTATTTTATATTCTCATTAAAAAGTTTCTGAACATATTCCGGTAACTGGGCGATAACACGTGGGATCAGGATCTCTTTGATATCATCATTGATCTTTTTCAGCATCCTCTCATCATCTTCATCAAAATCATCATGCTGGGTGGAAACAACAATGGCTACAATTCTCTGTGGCACATTCTCATCGCTGTATTCAATGGTTACCTGGCTTTTTGAGTCGGGACGCAAATATTTGATCTCATCATCCTCTCTTCTAAGTTTGGCAAGTTCAATTAGAATTTTGTGGGAAATATCCAGTGCCAGCGGCATATAATTTTCGGTTTCCTTAGTAGCATAACCAAACATCATTCCCTGGTCCCCGGCACCCTGTTCTTCCTTGCTGCCGCGATCTACTCCCTGATTTATATCCTGGGATTGCTCGTGGATTAGAGAGATCACCCCGCAGGAATCCCCACTAAACTTATAGGCTCCCTTGGTGTAACCAATATCATTGATCACCTCCCGGGCTATGGTTTGCACATCAAGGTAAGTATTGCTCCTCACCTCGCCTGCAAGGACAACCTGTCCCGTGGTAACAAGAGTCTCACAGGCTACCTTGGAGTTTTCATCAAATGCTAAAAAATTGTCTAAAAGAGTGTCGCTAATCTGGTCTGCGACTTTATCCGGATGTCCTTCAGATACACTTTCTGAAGTAAATAAATAGGCCATTTACTAATTTTAAAAATTAAGGTTAAAAGGCTATTTGACGGAAAGGGCTAGAGGAGTTTTCACTGCTTTAGCTTTTTTTGAGGGTTGCAATCAGTCAAATTAGTCCCTGTAATCAATCAGCAGCAAATGTATAAAATTAGATTGAATAGGCATGTGCTTTAACGCATAATTAGATAATGTTGGGCACCTCCCTCCGGGCCGGGCTTTCGCGAGTCGCTTCCCGATAAAAAAATCGGGAGAGCTCCAACAATCGCTCAATCCCTGGTGCAAAAAAAATCTTCAGTTAAAAATTTAGAAGAAAGAAAATCCGATAATAAATAATCGTAAATATGTTTTAAACTACTGATAATTAAGGGTTAAGATTTTCTGAAGAGAAGATGAAACACTTGTATAAGTAGGGAGAAATGAAGGTATAAAAGCCTTTGCGAAAAAGAGAATTCGCAAAAGCTTTGGAAAAAGAAATATATTTTGGTGTTTATTCGAAAGTTTCAATCCGCTCCCGGGCTTCAGAACGTGGAATGAAAATTTGGATCCCCAGATTCAATCCAATGGAATTTTGAAAATCTGTATTGCCCGCGCCTACCAGTCCGTTGTATTTTACAATGGCTTCCAGGGCGATATAGGAATTGAGGAACCAGGAATACCCCGGGCCAAAGCCAAAGGTAAATCCATTAGTAGTAGAACCACCTGTAACATTTACTCCGGCTATACCAGCA
>DATHWA010000344.1:0-11376 GCA_035461025.1 Gillisia sp.
CTATTATCCTCCCCTTTCACTGCCAGTACCCTTTCCCCATTCCGTGCCTGCCTAATGTCAATAGCTGAGGTCCCATACACCGGAAAACCTGGAAGAAGTTCTGCCTCTTCGTTGAGAATATAAACCTTTTGAGCCTGGGTGTCAGTTATTCCAACAAAGTTTTCATTGCCAACTTCAAAAACTTGTGGGCGGTTGTATAAACCAAAATCCAGGATAACTTCCCTGCCATTTATTCTAAGGGTATTTTCAGATTGAATGACCCGGACTTTATTTGTAGCGGCAAAGGCAGGATAAATTGGATTTGGGATCGCTTCCCTGCTTACTTTGGCTGCTTCGGTTATACGAATTAGCTGGGCATTTTCATCAACCGAAACAAAATTATTCTCGTGAAGGAACCACTCATTATCTGAAAAACTGAATTTTTCAGAAACACCTACCCTGGAAGTACCCTGCCTGCTTAAAATATGTAGTTTTCCGCTGCTTTCAGGAACAACGATATAATCTTTCCTTCTTATTCTTATATGTTTTGGGGCCTGTACGATTTGTGTTCCGGTCCTCTTGAAATCAAAACCTTTTACCAGTCTTCCCCTTGAATCATACATAAGCACATCCCTTCCCTGCGTGATCACGAATCTATACGTGCGGTTATTGTCATAATCAAAAATGGACAATGGCTGCGTGACTTCATCCCGAAATTTGAGTGGGAATGGCTTCACATTATTGCCATTACGATCTAAGACGTGGAGAGCAAAGGGAGTGCTAAAGGCTAGCTGCAAATTGCCATTTTTATAAAGGTCCACCTGGTAAATAGGACTGTTTATTCTTGCATCCAACTCTTTTTTCCAAAGTTGATTGCCGCCGGAGGAAAAAAGATGGAGATTATTCTCATCATCCTGGAAAGCAACTTCAGTCTCATTGTTATTGTGGTTTTTCAAAAGTGCAGGGGTAGTGGCAATAGAATTTTTAATTTGTATTGCAGCTATTTGCCCTGTTCCGTTTCGCTTATTGGATTGGGTGGTGTTGAAAATTCCGTGGATGTGGGCAAAATTCCTTTCCTGTACAAATTGAAGTGCAAGAAGGGGATAAGAAGAAAGATCCAGTTTGTTACTTACTTCATCTACGTTTCCTGAAGCCAACTTTGAAAGTCGCTGTTTAAAATTTTCTGAATTTGCTACCAGTAAAAGAGAAGACGCCCCTGCAAGATTCTCCATAGCATCCTTATAATGCTCCTGCTCTGCAAGAGTTGTCCCGTTCAAATAATTTGAAATGAGGTTCTCGAGGAAGGTGACTTCTTCAGAAATCAAGATGAAATTGTCAAGATGCACGAAAAAAGTTTCAGTAATTCCCGGGATTAATGGGTGCAAAAAAGTTTTGAGGCCGGGGTCATCTGTAAATCTCGAAATCTCTACATTTCTGTGAACTTTGACAATTTCCTTCGGAAAAATATTTGCTTCTTTGGCCAAAACAGGGTCTGTAGCCGTAAGGACAAGCGTTCTGCCGTTGGAAGTGAATATCATCCCCGCTTCCCGGGTATAGTGAAGAAAATGATTTTCCGGTAAATTAACAGCATCCCTGCCCGTGGTGAGATTTTGGTGAAGTGTTTCAAAGTCATTAAAAGTAAAGGAATAAAAACCTGAAGCATCTGCCGGGGTTATAGAGGCCAGTTCATTTTGGACCGGCGCGACATTATGAAAAGCTTTTAATAGTACCTGCTCATCCTCGTGCCAGGTGGCAATCCCGTTGAAAAGAATCTTTTGTCCGGAGATGTCTACATCCATCAAACTTCCCCCGGCCAGCTTTTCCAATGGTAGATTATTTCCGGGAAAGGAAGTATTTAACAGGGTGTCCAGCTTACGGTAATTTATGAAGAGGGAAGGTTTGGAAGCATCTGTTGCAGTATATTCTTTGCTGAAGGGCTTTACTGCCTTATCGTTTCTCTCTTTTACGATAGTTTCCAGTTGATTCCTGGAATTGCTTGCAAGAAATATCCCATCCTTTTTAAGGGTGTAAAACTCTACTTCCTGAAGGCTGTATTTTTTTATGCTAAAGTCTTCATATTTAAAAGTTTCTACAGACCTATTTGCAACGGTGTCGGTTTCAATATTCACGGCAGAAGCTTCACTTATTACGGTGTAGTCAAAGCTATTTTCTGCCCTGTGGGTAAGACTTATTAAGACGGTCTTATTCTTTATATACTTAGATAGATATTCCAACTGTTGTTTATGATTGGCCGCAATGAAAAAATTATTGTCCTGTAAAAAGGCAAGACTATCTATTTTTTGGAGGGAGGAGGCAAATTCCGGTATCTGGAACATGTAAGTTGTTTCCGCCGGAATGAAGTCATTGACGGCTGCTGTTCCGCTTTTGTCTTCACTGCACGAAAGAAGAGTGAAAAGAACTACCAGGCATTGCAGGATTTTTTTCTTGATCAAGCTGTGGGGTTTTTGTTTTAGCACAAAGGTAATAATCAAAGGGAAAGTTTCAACTGCTCCGGTAGTAACCGGAAGCTTTTACGGTGATATTTAGTAATTCCGTATTTTTTTATGGCATCGCGGTGCTCTCTTGTAGGATAGCCTTTATTCTTTTTCCAGTTATACATAGGAAACTCCTCATGGATCTTTTCCATATATGCATCCCGGTGGGTTTTTGCAAGGATGGAAGCTGCTGCTATATTGAGGTATTTCCCATCTCCCTTAATTACACAAAGATGTGGGATATCCATGTATGATTTAAATCTATTTCCATCTACCAGGATGTGCTCCGGCCTGGTTTTCATTTTATCTATACAATGGTGCATCGCAAGGATGGAAGCATTTAAAATATTAATTTCATCAACTTTCTCATTATCAAGATGAGTTACAGAAAAACAAATTGCTTTTTCCTCAATTATTTCTCTCAAAATTAATCTTTGCGAAACCTTAACAATTTTAGAATCATTCAAAATAAGGCTTTTAAATCTGCGTGGGAGGATGACTGCCGCTGCTGTAACCGGCCCTGCCAGACAGCCTCTTCCGGCTTCATCTGTGCCGCATTCAATCTTTGTTTTTAAGTGTGAATTTATCAACATGTTAATGTTTTTGCGAAAATAATTGATTAATCAACGCAACCCTTTAAAAGTTTATGCATCTAAGAGGCAGCGTAGTGTTAAAGATTTAACACATCAAATTTCATAATCGATTTGTTATATTAAGAAATTATTATGATTTTTGGCGCAGGCTAATTCAAATTAACAAAATAATGAAAAAAAGATTAAATGGAATTCTCACGCTATTTTTAGCGTTTGTGGTGCAATTGACTTTTGCACAACAAAAGAATGTAACCGGGACGGTTATTGATGAACAAGGGTTGCCTTTACCAGGGGTAAACGTAATTGTACAAGGGACCAATAGTGGTACCCAAACAGATTTTGATGGTAATTACAACATCATTGTAGATGAAGGAAATGTTCTTGTCTTCAGTTATGTTGGTTTTGCTAATCAAACTGTAAATGTTGGTCCTGCCAATATTTATAACATTACACTTGCAGAGGATGCTGCTGCTCTTGACGAGGTGGTAGTAGTTGGTTATGGTACCGCTACAAGACAATCTTTTGCTGGAACAGCTTCTACTATTGATGCTGAAAGGATTGAAATGAAAAGTTTCTCTAACGTATCTCAAGCCCTTGCGGGTGAGGTTGCCGGTGTAAACGTTGTTAATACTTCCGGGCAGCCTGGTTCTGCTTCGGTTATTCGTATTAGAGGGTTTGGTTCTGCCAATGGTAACAGGGATCCTTTATATGTAGTAGATGGTGTTCCTTTCTCAGGAAGTATCAACTCTATTAACCCTGCAGATATTAAGTCTACTACCATCCTTAAGGATGCAACTGCAACTGCTATCTACGGTTCTCGTGGTGCAAACGGGGTAGTTTTGATTACAACTAAAACAGGTACTTCCGGTGAAAACTTCATTGAAATTGACGTAAAAACCGGTATTAACGACCAGTTGATCCCACGTTATGATGTGATAAGATCTCCAGAGGAGTATGTTGGATATGTTTGGGAAGGGATTTATAACAGAGGTGTTCAAACAGGTTCAGCAGATCCTGCAGCTTATGCTAATGCACGTCTTTTTTCTGATAACTACATACCTGCTGGTTACAACATGTGGCAAACAGATGCTGCAGGTCTAATTGATCCTGCAACCAGATCTGTACGTGATGGTGTTGCAAGAAGATACACTCCTGAAGTTTATGAGGATCTTGCTTTTAAACAAGCTATGAGAACTGAATCTAACATTAGATTTGGTGGTGGTGATGAGAGAACTCAGTATTTTACCTCTATAGGTTACCTGGAAGATAATGGGTATTCTCTTAATTCTGGTTATGACAGATATACTGCTCGTTTAAATGTAAACTCTCAGGTTAAAGACTGGTTAAAGGTTGGAGCCAACATAGGGTATGCATATTCTGAAACTCTTACAAACGGCCAGATCGCTGGATCTGAAAACTTATTTGAATTTGCCGATAAAATGGCGCCTATTTTCCCTGTATTTTTAAGGGATGATGATGGAAATTTTGTTCCGGATCCTATTTTTGGAGGAAACCAATATGACTATGGATCAGACTCTGGTTTGAGAGCACGTCCAAATGCGAATAACCTTAACCCTATAGGTTCTGCTTTATACGATCGTGATTTAGCAAAGCGTCATGAATTGAATGGTAACTTCTCTTTTGATATTGACATCACTCAAAACCTTAAGTTTGAAACCCGTTTTGGTGCTCAATACTATATAGACAGAGCTAAAGATTTTAGAAACCCATTCTATGGTGGAGGTAGATCTACCGGTGGGGATCTTTTTGCTGTAGATACTGAAATTCTTACAACTAACTTCCTTCAATTGTTAAGATATACCAATCAGTGGGGAATACATGGGGTTGAAGCTCTTGTGGCACATGAGAGTAATGAATTTACAAGATCTTATGCTTCACAATATAAAGGTCTTTCTGTAAGTCCTAATATTTATGAGTTGAACAACTTTGTAGAGAATCTTGCTCCTCCTGTTGGATATACAGAAGGTAGGTCTTTAGAATCTTACTTTGGACAGATCAATTATAACTTTGACAAAAAATACTACTTCACAGGTTCTGTGCGTAGAGATGGATCTTCACGTTTCGTAAATGATAAATGGGGTACTTTTGGAGCTGCCGGTGTCGCGTGGGTCTTAACTAATGAGGATTTCCTTAGAGGAGCAGACTGGTTGACTTTCCTTAAGTTAAAAGCTTCTTACGGTATAACCGGGGATGAAGCTATTGTGGCTAGTAGAAGTGCTACAGGTGTAGCTTCTCAAAACTACTATCCTGGATTTGATACTTTCAATATGGGTATCCTTGGTGGAGGAATTTCTCTTTCCCAAAGAAGTAATGGTAACCCGGATCTTAGCTGGGAAACTTCAAAGATGTTTCAAACCGGAGTTGAATTTAGTTTAGGACAATGGTTAGATGGATCTGTTGATTACTACATTAAGGATACAGACAACCTTATCTTCCAAAGAAGGGTAGGACCATCTCAGGGGATTGCGGTTATTGATGTGAATGATGGAGAGCTTAGAAACTCCGGACTTGAATTTAATCTTACCGGGCATATCGTTAGATCTCAGGATTTTAACTTATCTTTAAATGTGAATGGTGAGGTGCTGGATAACAAGTTTATAGAAATGCCTATAGATCCTGCAACAGGAGCTCCTAAGGTGGTTGATAACTCTCCAGGTTACTTTGCTTATTCCAAAGGAAGTTCTTTATTTGATTTCTATATGAGAGAATACGCGGGTGTTGATCCTGCAAATGGACGTCCACTTTGGTACCAGTATTTCAACGATGTGAATGGTAACGGAATTCTTGATGAAGGCGATACCGGAATAGAGCAAATGGCGCAATATATGTTTGATAATCCAGATGCTAATGTGGCAAGAAGGGTAACAGATAACTATGCTGCTGCAACAAACAAGTATGTAGGAAAATCTGCTATTCCAGATCTAAGAGGAGCTTTCCGTCTACAAGGTAACTGGAAAAACTTTAATTTTGCTACTCAGTTCATATACAGTCTTGGAGGTTATGCCTATGATGCTCAATACGGGGAACTTATGAGTGACCGTTTTGGAGCTGCAGGAAACAACTTCCACAGGGATATCGCAAACAGATGGCAGAATCCTGGAGATATTACAGATGTACCTCGTTTAGGGGATGCATTGGATATCAACAGTACTTCTACCTCTACAAGATTCCTTACCAGTACAGATTTCCTTGCATTGAACAATGCGATGATTGGTTATACACTACCTGGACAATGGTTAGGGACAACAGGATTGGATTATGCAAATATTTATGTTTCTGGTGATAATCTTTTCACTAAGACTGCAAGACAGGGATTCCTGCCTAATACAAGAGAGAGTGGTAACTCAGGACGTATGCTTTATGCTCCTATGACTACTGTGACTATGGGTGTAAGAGTTAAATTTTAATTAAAAAAAACTATGAGAAATATTTTAAAATTCACCGGGATCGCATCAATTCTACTCTTTGGAGTTAGTTGTAGTGAGGAATTCCTGGATAAAGAACCAACGCAGTTCTTAACAACACAGCAAATAGGGGAGGCTGCTGAAAAGAACCCGGACGTAGTAGCAGGTACCATGACAGGTATCTATGCTCAAACTGTACAAACCGGTACTGGTGGAACAACAAACCATGATGATTTTGGACACAAAGGTTACGATATCTTTGGTGATATGCTTAGTGGAGATTTAGCTCTTTCTGTTAGTACGTATGGATGGTACCGTGCAGATATTACTGAATTCAATGCACCACTGGATTTTACCAGACAGAGAAACTATATGGTATGGAGATACTACTATAGGATCATTAGGTCTGCCAACACTGTGATTGATGCGTTAGGTGGAAATGATGCCGAGCCGGAATTAGAGGCAAATCAGCACATCCTGGGGCAGGCTAAAGCGATAAGAGCACACTCTTACTTTTATCTTACTCAATATTTTAGTAACTCCTACAACCCATCTGCAGAGATCCTTCCAATATATACCAGTTTGGAAGATGTAAATGGACCTAAAGTTGCAACATCTGAAGTTTACAACCTTATTGAAAATGATCTTACTGAAGCGATTCGCTTGTTAGACGGTTTTTCCCGTAGTGGAAAAAATGAGATCAATAAAGAAGTAGCTCAGGGTATTCTTGCATACGTATACGGAGTGCAAGAAAGATGGCAGGAAGTTTATACTCTTACCAATGAAGTGATCACAACAGGAGGTTTTTCTATTATGACTGCTGAAGAGGTTGTGCGTATGAGACATGATGGACCTGATACAGATCCTTATGGTGGTGGGTTTGATGACCTAAGCACTAACGGATGGATGTGGGGTATTGATATCACATCAGATCTTAACCTTGCGTTGGTTTCCTGGTGGGGACAAATGGATTACTTCACTTATAGCTACGCGTGGGCTGGTGATGCTAAAGCCATTGATTCAGATCTTTACGCTGCAATCCCTGCAAACGACGTTCGTAAGAACCAATTCGCAGCACCAAGTGGAGCTTATACAGATCTTATGCCTGTAAATAAATTCTACCACGAAGGTAGATCAATTGGGGGACAGAACCCGGTAACTACAGATTACGTATATATGAGAGTTTCAGAGATGTACTTATTGCGTGCTGAAGCTGCTGCAAGATTAGGAATGGAAACTGAGGCCAAAGCTTCTTTAAAGAGCCTTCTTGACTTAAGAGGATATGACGAAGCATACGTAGAAGGATTCTCCGGTCAGGCTTTGATCAATGAGATCTATCTTCAAACTCGTATAGAGCTTTGGGGTGAAGGTAAAAGTTACCTGGCTATGAAGAGAAATAAGGCTACTGTTCAAAGAGGGGCAAATCACCTGTCTTTTGCAGGTGTGGCTATTCCTCACGATGATGAGCGCCTGACTTTTGAAATTCCTCAGGAAGAAATCCAGGATAATCCATTTATTAACTCTCAGAACAACTAAGGTTGTTTTGAATTGCTAAATCATATAATATGAAAAATATTTATAGAATTTTTATAGCATTGATCACAATGGGTACTTTGGTATCCTGTGATTATGACAGTGACTTCACGCCACCTAATATCGTGTCTTTTGAAAGAGGACCACAGGAGGTGCCTGTAGATCTAAATGGAAGTACAACTAAGGAGGTTACCGTTTATACAGGGAATGTAACAGGAGCAGACAGGACTTTCAACATTAATGTTGGTGGTACCCTTAATGCTGCGGCGTACACTGTACCTGCGACTGTAACAGTACCGGGTGGTTCAAATGAAGCTACTTTTACTGTTCAGGTTGCAGATGAGGGTATTAATCCTGAAGGAGATACGCTTATTCTTAGTATTGCGCCAAGTGGAGATTATTCTACTGGTGGTAACCTTGTATTGAATGTTGCCCAGGCTTGTGATCCTGAGTTCAGAATGAACTTTGCATTTGACGGTTATGCCAGCGAAACTACCTGGGAACTTACAGACGCTGATGGGAATCTTGTATTCGCCGGAGGTGGATGGGCAGATGGCACGGCTACTGCTTCTGTGATGAGATGTATCAATCCTGGAGTTTATACTTTTACAGTATTTGATGCTTACGGAGATGGACTTACTTTTCCTGAAGAAGGATCTGTAACTTTACTTTTCGGTGGAGAAGAAGTTGCCGTAATTCCTGGAGATTTTGGGGATGAAGCTTCCGTAACTTTCAACACTGAAGACATTTCTTCCGGTGGAAATGGAGATGAAGATGGTGATGAAGACGGTGACGAAGACGAAGACGGTGACGAAGATGGTGACGAAGACGAAGACGGTGATGAAGATGGTGACGAAGACGGAGATGATGATGACGATGACGATACTGAAGAGTAATCTTAATCCATCATTTTAAATAAAAAAAGGCTGCCGGAAAAGGCAGCTTTTTTTATTTAGTATATTTTGAGAGTTCCAATTCCGGAATGCAGAGTTAAGTTTAAAATATAATTGAAAAAATGTTTATTTAATTATTTTACATTTGCAGGAGTCCAATAGTAAATGAAGAAATTTCTATTTTTTTTACTTTTTTGTAATGTCATTACCTTTTCCTATGGGCAGCGTCCTGTTGCAGTAGGTGGAGGGACGGCAGATGGTCCTGCTCAGGAGGATTCTCTTCAAAAGCCGCCAATTACGGCGTATAAGATCATTTCGCACAGGGGAGATACTACATACGTTGATACTTCCCTTACAATTCAGAAAGACTATAAATTCAATTATCTAAGAAAAGATAATTTTGAATTGCTCCCTTTCGCGAATATTGGTCAAACCTATAACAGGCTGGCTTATTATTTAAAAGAGGAAAAGCTAATTCCTGAATTCGGGGCGCAAGCACGGCATTTTAATTTTATGGAGGCAGAGGATATATCTTATTATGAGGTGCCAACTCCCTTGACAGATCTTTATTATAAAACCGTCGCTGAACAAGGCCAGAATATCGATGCTTTCTTTACAATAAATACCTCCTCCAGGTTAAATTTTTCTCTGGCTTATAAGGGCCTGCGTTCTCTTGGAAATTATCAAAACTCCCTTACCAGTACCGGTAACTTTAGGTCTACAGTAAGCTATCAAACCCTGAATAACAGGTATAGGATGAATGCGCATTTTGTTGCTCAGGATCTCCTCAATCGTGAAAGTGGTGGTTTAAATGACCTTGCAATGGAACAGTTTCTCAATAAGGAGGAAGAGTTTGAAGATCGCTCCCTGTTGGAGGTGCAATTTGAAAATGCTGAAAATGTTCTCTTCGGAAAAAGATTTTATCTGGATCACGAATATGACCTTGTGAGCGGTGAAAATAACCGGATTGGTATTAAGCACGTTTTAAATTTTAGCGATAAGAAGTATATTTTCAGGCAAGCGAACCCGGTGGAATTATTCGGTCCAACTTTGAGAAGTACCGCTCTCAATGATGAAAGCAAGCTACGTCACATAAATAATGTCCTGGGGGTTACTTATGAAAACAGTACCCTGGGAAAATTGGCTTTTAAAGCTGGACAGTCTTATTATAACTATGGTTACAATTCTGTAATTGTCCTGGGAGATCAGGTGGTCACTAACAGGATGGTAGGGCAGAATTATTCTGTGGGGGCAGAATATGCAAATCAACTGGGTCCCCTGGCTGTGTATGGAGACGCTATGGTGAATGTGGTAGGGGATTTTACGGGACACTATTTTACAGCAGGTGCTAATTTTTACCTCAATCCCGAAAATTACCTTAATGTAGAGTTGAATAGTAACGACCGGGCTCCAAATTTTAATTTTTTACTTAATCAAAGCGATTATCTTAATTACAACTGGCAAACCAATTTTAAGAATGAAAGTACCCAGGTGCTGAATGCCCGGCTCGTGTCACCTCGCATTATGAATGTGGAAGCCGGCTATACATTAATTAATAATTATGCTTATTTTTCTCAGGGCGAAGAAGGTTTTACCCGTCCTTTTCAGTATGATGGGACCGTAAATTATTTACGGGTTAAGGCTCAGAGGGAGTTTCATTACGGAAAATTCTCCCTTGATAATACGATTATGTATCAGCGCGTGACAGAAGGAGGGGGTGTGTTTAATGTGCCTGAATTAATTACCAGAAACTCGATATACTTCCGGGATCGATGGTTCAGGAGAGCGTTATTCGTTCAAACCGGTTTTACCCTTAATTATTTCACTGCTTATAATATGAACGGTTATGATCCCGTTCTTGCAGAATTTTATGTGCAGAACGAAGCCGCATTCGGAGATTACCCGGTTGTGGATTTCTTTTTTAACGGGAGAGTGCAGCAAACAAGGATATTTTTTAAGCTTGAGCATATTAATTCTCTAATTACAGGAAATAATAATTTTGCGGCACCGGGTTATCCTTACCGCGATTTTATAATTCGTTTTGGCCTGGTGTGGAATTTCTTTCTTTAAGATTTCATATTTATCTTACTACGGCATATATTTTCATTCATTCATTCTTTTTGACCACAGTTAGGTATTGTCAGCCCACTTTAAAGTGGAATGTAAAGTTTAAGTTTCCAGCCTGTTAAGATTCTATTAAAATTAATTTCAAAAAAACCTCAATTTTTATTTGCGGGTAAGGAAAAAAGGGGTGTATATTTGCAGCCGCTTAGCGAGGGAGTAACAGCCTAAGAGTAGCGGAGTTCATTGAATAGAGACTGGGGGATTGCGCAAGGTTTGGGAAGAGATTCGCTAACCGGAAGCAGCTTCTTAAAAAAAGATTAAAAATCTTTTTGGTAGAAAGAAAAACGGGTGTATATTTGCACCCCGCTAATGAGAAAAGGCGGCTAGTTCTTCT
>DATHWA010000345.1:0-3303 GCA_035461025.1 Gillisia sp.
CTGGCTTTGGAAAGGCACTACCTGGCCGCAACAGGAAGGCTGGAATTCGATTAGCCTGGATACCACTTGCTTCCTGGATTATTATGTAGCCGGAGAGAGGGACTGGACTTCCCTTTCTTCAGTAAAAACAAAGGAAGCAAATCAGCGATTTTTCGAGATCTCAGATTCTATTGAAAATGGGCAATACCCCTTGGAGCCTGTAAATCCGTTATGGTTTTACGGGTTGTTTTTATTATGTATGGGGGGATTATGGCTTGAACCGAAGTTGTAGATTTTCAGGATTTCTTTACAAGCTATTCATTCCGCAGCAATTGGAGACGTATCGGTAGTAGCCTTCGGCTTTATGTTTTGATTGACATGAAATAAGTTATTAGGATCATATTTTGTTTTTATCAATACTAATCTCTCATAATTATCGCCATAGGAGGCTTTAACCCTCTCCTGGCCTTCATCCATCATAAAGTTTACATAGGCGCCGCCGTTCATAGCATATGGTTTCATAGCTTCAAAATAATCTTTACACCATTGGCAGGAAATTTCAGCTGTGGCTGGATCGGGATCCACTCCCACGATTACCTGTGCCCATCTCGCTTCTCTGTTAGCCCACGCAGTTTCATTATTTTCTACTTCATGAACTTTCCCGTCCACAGGATAAAAATGAGTGGTGGAGTACACATTCGAAATCTTTGAACCAAATTTAATGGATTCTCTTATACATCCATCCTGAAATTCATCGATGTAATGTGCTTTCCAATACCACTGCATTCCCGGAGGGTAATGATGATCAAACATTGTATTAAGTCCGGGCATAGGGATTTCTCCAACTAAATCCAGCACCGGGGGCCCAAACTCTCTTATTGGTTTAAAAATTTTTTCAGCTTTTTGTATTGGGCCTGTATAACACCAGAACACCCCGCACACTCTTTTATTATGTAAATTCTCAGGAAAAGGAGCTTCGGGCGGTACCATTAAAAATGCAAAGAACCCATACAGATCATTTGTAGCATTCCGGGTTAACTCATCATAGAATTTCATGGCTTCCTCAGCTCTAGACAATGGCCAGAACATAGGGCCGGCATAAACATTCTTAATGGGTATAAGATTAAAGGTAAAGTTTACTATCACCCCAAAGTTTCCGCCACCTCCTCTTATTGCCCAGAAAAGGTCTGGATGGTTGTTTTCATTGGCGATTACCACCTCCCCGGTGGCGAGGACAATTTCCGCTTCTATAAGGTTGTCTATGGTTAGCCCGCCTTTCCGGCTTAGATATCCCATTCCTCCCCCCAGGGTTAAACCACCAATTCCTGTAGTGCCTATGATCCCGCATGGGAGTGCCAAGCCATAGGCATGGGTCGCTTTATCTATATCTTTTAACATGTGTCCTGCCTGAATCTTTGCGGTACGGGCTTCGCCATTAATTTCCAGGTTTTTCATTTCAGAGAGGTCTATAACCAGCCCATCATCTACCAGGGCGAAGCCGGCACCACTATGACCCCCGCTTTTTATAGAGATATCAAGCCTATTTTCCCGGCCATAATTAACACCCATTTGCACATCTTCCACACTTTTACACTTTAGAATGATTGCCGGATGTCTGTCAATATTTGCATTGTAGATCTTTCTGGCTTCATCATAATCTTCATCTACGGGCAAAATCACTTTTCCCGAAACATTTTTTTTCAAATTCTTAATGCTGGTTTCCATAATAGTTTGTCTAAATTTTGTTATTAGAGAGAAATTCCTGATTTAAGGAATATGGCTTTATAATGGCAGGAGAATTATAAGCGACTATGGTCTCAAAACTTTTAGTTATAAAAATGGACAAAAAGCTCTATCCCATATTTATAAAAAAGTTTTTATTAAAGTTTGCTTCAAAGGCTGTGGATATGTTCCTTCAGCTCTTTCCACCAAAAAAATAAGGGTGACTTGCAATTCTTTCTATTAAATATTTCTATAATTAATTGTTCGAAAATCTTCAAGAAAATTGTTATCATCAATATCCCACGTTTAAATAAAGTTCGTGAGATCGTAAGCATTTATTAGGATTTAAAATTGGTTCGATTAAATGATTAATAAAACAAAGTTATCATCAATAATACCTTTTTTCCACCTCAAATAATTCAATGAATAGTAATTTTAATTCAAAAGTCGGTTCCTATTTTTATTGTTACACGGCAATTTTTGAGGCCTTTATTCCAAATTTTTGCTGAAAGCATTTGGAGAAATAGGAGGGGCTGTTGTAGCCCACTTCCATTGCTATTTGACAAATATTGTGTTTGTTTTCTTTAATAAGGGAAAGTGCTTTGTTCATCCGGATGTCACGAATGAAGCTCACTGGGGACCGGCCGGTGATCTCCAAAACCTTCCGGTATAATTGAGGCTGACTTACCCCTATTTCCCTGCTTAGTAAGCCAACGCCAAATGTATTATTTGAAATACTGTTTTCAATGATATCCAGGAGGTTATCAAGAAAATCCTGTTGTGAAGGTTTTAAAGATCTAAGGCCTATACGCTGCTTGTCATTTTCTTCCAGGTTACAGCTTTTTTCAAATAAGCGTGAGGTAATGATCTCATTATCGCCGGCAATAAGGCATAATCTTTGGCTTCTCTTTATGGCTTTGGTGAAAAATCCATCTGTCCCGGTTAATGGTTGGCCTATACTAATACCCATGTTAAAAATAATATCATCTGCATCTGGAATTTCACGGTACTTCAGGAATCTCTCCTGAACTTCATGGGCACAATCCAATGCATTGATTGCATCTTTAAAAACTGCAATAATACAATCGTAACCGGCAGATTCTACTTCCTTTCCTCCATGCTTTTCAATAAGGATGAGCGCGGTTTTTATAGGTATTGTAGGCAGTTTTAGCTGATAAATATTTACGGTATCTGAAAGTTTTGTTTTTGCGATTATATTTAGGGTGAAAATATACCTGTATCCGGAGTCTATTTCCCCATCCGGGCGTCTTACCAGACCATGGTCGAGCTTATGACCCCTCCCCATAAATTTATCATACATCCCACCTTCCACCTCCACGATCTGGCAGGCGGTTAAACCGTGTGATTCTAAATGAGTGGCAGCACAGGATTTGGCATCCGGGCCTTCCATTAAGCAAAACAAAGTGCCTGCATCTTCATTATACCAGTATTGATGATAAATAACCCCGTATTTTTCCTGAACGCCCAAATCTGCTAAAAGACCTTTTTGGACGTTCTCACCGGAGATTTTCCCCACCCTATGTAAGTCCATGACGAATGGCATAAGATGATTGTTGGGTGAAGGGAATAATCTGTAATTTA
>DATHWA010000346.1:0-5257 GCA_035461025.1 Gillisia sp.
ATTTAAGTTGATGGATCAATTTCTGGACACTGCTTTTTTTATGAAATTCCAAAAGTGAAGTGGCATTCTCTACTTCCACCCGCCCGTAAAATACTTTTTTTACCGGGTTTTCGTTGTTTAGATGGTAGGTGGTCACCGGAAGTTCGTGTATACAACCTGAGCAAACAACAGGTTCGTTTTTTACAAGTTCATTCTCGCATATGTTGCATAGCCTTGGGTAAAATAAATTAATTAAATCGTGAAACATATGTTAATGAATTGTAACTTCCATTCTGATTCCTCTAAATTTACAAACTAAATTAACATTTATTATGACCGAAAACAAAAGTAATACCGCCCTTAAAATTTTAACCGGTATCTTAGCCGTAGCCCTTATAGCGCTGGGGATCTACACGGTTAAGTTTTACAATGAGGAAAAGGAAAACAAAGAGATCCTCCAGCGTGAAAAAGCTGTTATAGAGGATGAGCTTAATGACCTTATAATTAAATATGATGAGGCTATTGCCACTAACCAGGTGATGGATCAAAACCTTGTTGATGCGAGGCAAAGGATCAATGTACTGTTAGATTCTGTAAAGGATTCTGAAGCTAACCTTGTGCTTATATCCAGGTACAGGAGGGAGATCACTTCTCTTAGAAATGAAAAAGACAGGCTATTTAAAGTTGTGGACAGCCTAAGTAACCAAAACAGGATGCTTGCTACTACAATTGACAGCACCAACATTGTGCTTGCAGAACGCACACGGATGTCTGATTCGTTACAGCAAAACAATCAAAGTCTTTCAACTAAGGTAGACCGGGCTGCACAGCTCAAGGTTACATCACTACGAGGAGAAGGTGTGATCGTTAGAAATAGCGGTAGGTTGGTAGAAAATGACCGTACCAGAAGAATAGACCAGATAAGAACCTGTTTTACAGTTACAGAAAACGCGCTTGCAGAAGCCGGGGAAAAAAACATGTATGTACAGGTATATAATCCGGAAAATGAACTTGTTGGGGATCAAATCGCCGTGCAACACGATGGAGGGGTAATGGTTTACAGTGCTGCCTCCAAGATCTATTATGAAAATGAGGAACTGGATGTGTGCATTCTTTCCAATACAGAGAGTGACATGCTTATTGCCGGGACTTATAAGGTTTATGTATATGCAGGACCACAGTTAATTGGAACCAGTTCATTTGATTTGAGATAATTTAATTTTATTAAATAATAACAACCGCCTTGACCATAATCAGGGCGGTTTTTTTATTTTTGCGCTATGGCAAAACAAGAAGATCTTTTCAAAAATGTTATTTCCCATGCCAAGGAGTATGGGTATATTTTCGCTTCAAGTGAAATTTATGATGGTTTAAGCGCTGTTTATGACTACGGGCAGAATGGGGCTGAACTTAAAAAAAATATAAGGGAGTACTGGTGGAAAAGCATGGTCCAGCTAAACCAAAATATTGTTGGACTGGATGCTGCGATCCTTATGCACCCAAAAACCTGGAAAGCATCCGGACACGTTGATGCCTTCAATGATCCTTTAATTGACAATAAAGATTCTAAAAAACGATACCGGGCAGATGTGCTGGTAGAGGATTATGCTGAAAAAATTCTTCAAAAAGCACAAAAAGAAATTGAGAAGGCAAGGAAGCGTTTTGGTGATGCCTTTGACGAAGAGCAATTTGTCGAAACAAATGACCGGGTAAAAAGATATCTTGGCCAGAGACAGGAGATCCTTTCCAGGCTTGCAGATTCTCTTACCCGCGAAGATCTTAAAGATGTAAAAGCACTAATAGAAGAGCTGGAAATAGCAGATCCTGAAACCGGTTCAAAGAACTGGACAGAAGTGAGACAATTCAACCTGATGTTCGGGACAAAACTTGGAGCTTCATCAGATACTGCTTCAGATCTTTACCTGAGACCTGAAACTGCCCAGGGAATCTTTGTGAACTTTTCCAATGTTCAGAAAACCGGAAGGATGAAAATTCCGTTTGGAATAGCGCAAACAGGAAAAGCCTTCAGGAATGAGATCGTTGCAAGACAATTTATCTTCAGAATGAGAGAATTTGAGCAAATGGAGATGCAGTTCTTTGTAAGACCGGGAGATGAAATGAAGTGGTATGAACACTGGAAAGAAGAACGCATTAAGTGGCATTATTCCCTTAATCTTGGAAAGGAGAATTATCGTTTTCACGACCATGAAAAACTTGCCCATTACGCCAATGCTGCAGCCGATATTGAATTTAATTTCCCGTTTGGGTTCAAGGAACTAGAAGGAGTTCACTCCCGGACAGACTTTGACCTAAAAGCCCATGAGGAGCATTCTGGAAGGAAACTAAGATTCTTTGACCCGGAGCTTAATGAGAATTATGTGCCTTATGTGATAGAGACTTCCATAGGACTTGACAGGATGTTTTTGGCAGTACTTTCTGCTTCTTTAAAGGAAGAGACCCTGGAAGATGGTTCTACAAGGACAGTATTGAAATTACCTGCGGTGCTCGCTCCTACCAAAGCTGCCATTTTACCTTTGGTGAAAAAAGACGGCCTGCCGGAGTTGGCACAGGAGATCATCGATGAGTTAAAATGGGATTTCCAGGTGCAGTATGATGAGAAAGACGCAATTGGAAGAAGATATCGTCGCCAGGATGCAGCCGGGACACCTCTATGTATAACGGTAGATCATGAATCGCTGGAAGATCGTAGCGTCACTGTGAGATACAGAGATAGTATGGAACAAAAAAGGGTGGATATAAAGGATTTATATTCTATTATAAAGGAAGAAGTAGACTTCCGAAAGTGGCTGGAATAAAATTTTATATTTTTTTTAACTAGGCAGGGGAGGCAATTATTCAATTAATTGCCTCTTATAATTTTTATTAAATGCCTATTTTTAGGCTCTCATTTTTTAGCAGCTCCTTATTTTTAATTATGAAAAAATTTAAATTAATACTGTCCTTAAGCGTTTTCTTCATTGTATTTCAGGCTACTGCACAGGAAAGAGAAACTTCAGGGCCGGTTTATTTAGATTCTGCAAGGGCTGTCCCTGTATCTGCAATTTCAAAAAAGAAACTAATACCGCCATCTACAGAATTTAAAATTGTAAATCCAAGGAACAGGGGTATCAATCAGGTGGTTCCGGGGAAAGGATTACCAAAAACCATGGACCCTACCAGGCAGGCAGAGCCCGGGGAAGTGCCTTCCAAGGCTACAATATTGTCCTTTGACGCAGCGACCTCCCGTTCAACTCCTACAGACCCTACCGGGGCAGCGGGACCAAACCATTATGTGAACGGTTGGAATTCAGCTTTTTCAATTTTTGATAAAAATGGAAACCAACTCGTACCACCTGCATCTTTGGCAAGTATTGGTGGGGAATTTACAAATGAAACCCTGGGGGATCCAATAGTATTATACGATGAATTTGCAGACAGGTTTTTAATAACCCAGTTTAGTGACACCCCGGAGAGTTTCCTTGTGGCCGTTTCGCGGGGACCCAACCCCATAAATGATGGCTGGTATACCTACAGATTTACAACCAATGGGGCGTTGCCAGATTATCCCAAGATCTCTGTATGGAGTGACGGCTATTATGTAACAACCAATAAAAATTCAAGAACAGCCAGTACCAGCCAGGTGGTATATGTATTTGAGAGAGACAGAATGCTGGAGGGAGAAACCGCTCAGGTTGTTGGCTTCCCTTTACCGGGAATCAATACCAATGGTTTTTACAGTCCGGCGGGCTTTCACGCCATGGGTGGGGAATTACCTCCTCCCGGAAATTCTCCCATCATCTATATGCAGGATGATTCGTGGGCAGGAGTATCTGAAGATCATTTAAAAATCTGGAATATTAATATGAACTGGACCTCCCCGGGTCTTTCAACAATACAGGAACATCAGGAACTAGGGGCTGCTGATGGGGTTAGTCCTTTTATCGCGACATTTGACGGGGGATCGTTCTCCAACCTTGCCCAGCCGGGCAGTGCCCCGGATCTGGATGCCCTGCAGGCTACAATGATGTATATGACCCAATACAGGCGGTTTTCTACTCATAATTCTGTAGTGATGAATTTTGTTGTGGATATAGATCCAACCGCAGCAGAACATGCCGGTATTCGATGGTATGAGCTACGACAGGCAAATGATGGAGAACCCTGGAGAGTTTTCCAGGAAGGTACCTACGCGCCCGATAAAAGTGATAGGTTTAGCGGTAGTATAGGAATGGATAGGGAAGGAAATATAGGTTTGGGGTTTACCGTCCTTGACGACAGTCCGGAAACACCTATTTATCCCTCCATAAGGTATACCGGAAGGTATGCAACAGATCCTCCCGGGATAATGACGGTTGAAGAAACCACAATTGTGGAAGGCCTAAGCCCTAATCCGTCATCAAGGTATGGAGATTATGCCCATCTCATTGTTGATCCTCTTGATGATGTCACGTTCTGGCATAACGGGGAATATTTTGAAGGTGTAGATCGAAAAAATAGGGTAGGAGTATTTAAACTTGCGCCAGACTTTACCAATGATGTTGGAGTAATAGGTTTAGTGGATCCTATAAATGCCACTCTTTCCAATGCTGAAGAAATTACAGTTACAATCAGGAATTTTGGTACTGCTGCCCAATCCAATTTTCCGGTAAGCTATACTGTAGATGGAGGTGAGACTGTAACCGAAACATTCACCGGAACAGTTCCGGGTACCAGTTCAGTAGAATTCACCTTTTCTACCACAGCAAACCTGGGCAATATAGGAAGTGATTATGAAATTACAGCACAGTCCTATTTACCCGGAGACGAAAATGATGAAAATGATTCATTTGCCACTACGGTTAGGAATCTATTTCCAATTGATGTGGGAGTAACTTCTATAGACTCCCCACAAACAGGCCTGGAATTAACATCAGCAGAGGAAGTGACTATTACTATTGAGAATTTTGGGGGAGAACCTCAGTCAAATATCCCGGTGGCTTACAGGCTGGAAAATAATGTAAGAGTTAGAGAAGTGTTTCCTGGAACTATTCCGGTAGGACAAAATGCAGTATATACTTTTTCCAGAACTGCTAATCTTTCAGCTTTTGGAAGGTTTAATATCACCGCAGAAACTATGATGGAAGGCGATGCAATTCCTGCCAATGATTCTTTTACAACCTCTGTTGCCAACCTGGATTGTATCCCAACAGGATCTGATTGTACTTCACACGGAGATGGAATCTATTCCTTCGAACTTGCAGATATTCTAAATGAAAGAATTCCTTGTGTAGATGGTTAT
>DATHWA010000347.1:0-5876 GCA_035461025.1 Gillisia sp.
AGGAAAAATTGACCTGGCTTCCCTTAAAACCGCAATGAAGGACAGTGAGGAGATCACCAACCCTAACAATGTAAAGGTGATCACCAATAAGGATAATCTGGCCTTGTATTTCTCACGGTTTCCAATCCCTTATCCAAGGGAGACAACAAGCGGGGTAACATATTTCAAACATATTGGGGTATACGCTTTCAGGAAACAGGCTTTAATGGATTTTTCGAAGCTTAGCATGTTACCGTTGGAGGCCACGGAAAAGATTGAGTGTATACGATATCTGGAATATGGAAAAACCATTAAGATGGTAGAAACAGATTTCAGGGGAATAGGAATAGATACCCCTGAAGATCTTGAAAAAGCTAAAAAACTAATTAAGGATTAAAATTTTCAGAAGGAAAAAATTTTGAAAATATGCTATCCATTCAATGCAGCCTTATATGTGGTAAGTGCTCTTTCCCTGGCCTCTTTATGATCTACCATTTCTGAAGGATAATCTTCCGTTCCAATTTCCTCTACCCATTTTCTAATATATTCCCTGTTTTTGTCAAACTTATCAATTTGAGTAGTTGGGTTAAAGATCCTGAAATATGGAGCAGCGTCTACTCCGGTACCTGCCACCCATTGCCAGTTCCCAACATTGGAGGCCATTTCGTAATCCAGCAACTTTTCTGCAAAATAAGCCTCTCCCCATCGCCAGTCTATAAGCAAATGTTTACATAAGAAACTGCCAACAAGCATTCGTACCCGGTTATGGAGGAAACCGGTCTTATTTAGCTGTCGCATTCCTGCATCAACCAGGGGATAACCTGTTTTTCCCTCTTTCCATTTCTCGAATTCTTCCTCATTGTTCCGCCATTCAATACGGTCATATTTTGGTTTAAAGGCTTCAGTTGCTGTGTGCGGATAGTGATAAAGGATCTGCATAAAAAATTCCCGCCAGATCAATTCCTCTAAAAATGTTTTATTCTTTTCAGAATCTGCTTTTTTAATGATCTTCCGGATCCCTACCGTCCCAAATCTTAAATGAACTCCCAACTTTGAAGTAGCGTCCAGACCGGGAAAATTTCTTTTAGCTTCATATTCGGCGATAAGGGTAGGGGATACATCATAGTCTGGAATTGGAATATCCGACCTTTCAAAATTGATATCGGAAAGGCTGAGATTTGGTAATTCTGTATCCTGAATCAGATTATCCAGATACTGGCTTGTATAATGCACCTCCAGATCAATTTTTCGGAATTTTTCTTTCCATAATTTCATGTACGGGGTATAAACCACGTAAGGGTCCCCATTCTGTTTTACTATCTCATCTTTTTCAAAGATTACCTGATCTTTAAAGGTATGGAACGAGATACCTTCAGCAGTTAAAAATTTCTCTATCGCCTCATCACGCTCTTTCGCGTAGGGCTCATAATCCCGGTTGGAATATACTTCTGCTACATTAAACTTATTTATAAGCTGTTGAAATATTTCCTGAGGTTTGCCGTGATAAATTGCCAAAGAACTTCCATTCTCCTGTAGCTTTTTTCTTATTTTCTGAAGATTATCGTGTATATATGTTACCCGCGCATCATTTTTTTGAAGTTTATCCAGGATCTCTGTATCAAAGATAAAAACTGGAAGTACGGGATGCGGTCCTTTAAGCGCCTCCAGGAATCCAACATTATCATCAAGCCTTAAATCCCTCCTATACCAAAATATGGAAACTTTTTCAATCATTAATTAATATTTAAACTTGAAAGTCCGCCATCTATTCCCAATACCTGTCCTGTAATCCAGCTGCTTTTGTCAGATAGAAGGAACTCCGCCATATTAGCAATATCTGCAGGTTTGCCTATTCGTTTCAGGGGGTGTCGTTCTCCCATTTTTGTTTTTTTATCCTCACTGGAAAGGAGTTTTTCTGCAAGAGGGGTATTGGTTAAAGAAGGTGCAATCACGTTTACTCTCATTCCCGGAGCATACTCAGCAGCCAGCGCCCTTGAAAATCCTTCTACAGCACCCTTGGCAGCTGCAACGCTGCTATGAAATGGCATCCCGGTTTGCACAGCAACAGTGCTGAAAAATACCAGACTGGCCTGGGAAGATCGTTTAAGATTTGGCAAAAGCCCCTGAACCACCTTCACAAGGGAGAAAAAATTGAGTTGCATTTCCTCTTCAAACGCTTCGGGTTTTAGCATTTTAAAGGGTTTTAAATTAATGCTGCCGGGACAATATACCAGGCCATCAATTACTTCAGGAAGGCTTAGATTTTGGATATCATCCTTTAAAACATCAAATTCCTGATGATCCACTTCCAGATTATCCAAGCCACCTCTTGTACGGGAGGCTACAATCACATTATTTTCCCCAGCGAGTAATTTTACTATTTCAAGGCCTATTCCCCCGGAACCTCCTATTATAAATATATTCTTTTTCATCCTCTTAATTTTTATTTCACCAAACTGTCTTTAGCCGGATACTTTCCGAATAACTCAATAAGCTTTTCCTGCCGGTATTGAAAGATCTCCTTAAGTTTTGGCTGAACAAGAAATGGGTGTACTGCCTGGCCCAGATAACCAAACGGTAATTTATAATCTATAATATCCTCCATCTCCACGCCACCTTTTATTTCTTTTAAAAAATGCTTGTGATGCCACAGGGCATAAGGACCAAAACGCTGTTCATCTACGAAATACTCCAGTTCCTTGACGTGAGTGATCTCCGTTACCCATTTGGTTTTGATCCCTGCTACAGGGGTAACTATATATTGCAAAATTTGACCGGGATACATGCGGCGGTCTGCTCCTCCAATGATATCAAATCCCATATAATTTGGTGTAATAGTTTTTAAATTCCTTGGATTGGACAAAAAATCCCAGGCTTCCTGTAAAGAGAGTGGAATTTTTTGCAGACTATGTAGAGTGTAAATCTTCATTTTTGTTTGTAAAGTTACCTATAAAAATGTTTAATTTAATTATAAAAATGTTAAACAAAAATAATTAACTGAATCAACTTTTTTATTGTGTAATGATTATCTTTGAGGAAACCAATCTTACTAATATGAAAAAAATAGTTTTATTATTTATTGCCGGCCTGGTCTCAATAGGTGCTTCTGCACAAATCCAGGCTCCTCAACCAAGTCCTTTTACTAAAGTGGAACAAAAGGTGGGGCTTACAGATGTAACCCTTGAATATTCCCGTCCCGGTATGAGAGACAGGGAGATTTTTGGGAATCTTGTACCTTTTGGTGAAATTTGGAGAACAGGCGCCAATGCCAATACAAAAATCACCTTTAGTGATGATGTTGAAATTGGATCTCAAAAACTAGCTAAAGGAACCTATGGATTGTATACCAGACCAAATAAGGATTCCTGGGAGGTTATGTTTTATACAGAATCTGATAACTGGGGTGTTCCCCAAAGCTGGGAAGAAAATAAAGTTGCTTTAAAAGCTACTGCTGAAGTAACTGAGTTGCCATTTCCAATGGAAACATTTACAATTTTCTTTGATGATCTAAAGCACGACTCTGCAGTATTAAACATTGTTTGGGCAAACACCGTGGCTTCTTTGCCAATCCAGTTTCCAACAGATACAAAAACGATGGCGAGTATTGAGAAAGTTATGAATGGTCCTACTGCCAATGATTACTTCGCTGCCGGGTCTTATTACCACGATGCTCAAAAGGATAATAAAAAAGCTCTTGAATGGGTGAATAAAGCCATTGAAATGCAGGGTGAAAATACGGCTTTCTGGATGCTAAGAAAGAAATCACTTATCCAGGCAGATCTTGGAATGAAAAAGGAAGCTATCGCTACTGCAAAGCAGTCTATGGAACTTGCAAAAAAAGCAAACAATGCCGACTATGTTAAAATGAATGAGGATTCAATTAAAGAGTGGGAAACAAACTAAGTAAAATAATTTTGTTACAAAAAAACCTGCCTTGCGCAGGTTTTTTCTTTTTAATGACCTTTCATCTTTGTTGCCTGAAATATATAAATAAATATAACCTCCCTCATTGGAAACGGTTTGTAGTTAGAGAATAATTCAACAAAACCCTGATGGAGTTTGAAATCTCAAATATTGGCGAAAATCTCGAATTTGACAGTAGCAGTTCCCTCTCTTTTAGAGGCGCTAATAATTTGGTCCAGATTCTAAATTCCAGAGCGCAGCGGTCCAGACTCCTTTCCCCGACAGCAATGTCTTTTTACTGAAAAACTACTCCTGATTAATTAAGCCTTCTTGGGCGAATAGATCATTGTTTGAAGCAGCAATGCAAGGAATATTACCAGCACACAGCCAAACAGGTTAAGCCAGAGAAATTCCATTAGCTCGAGGTAATACACCAGGAGCACAATTACTTGTGTTATGAGTGCTGCCACAAATACAGCATTACTCTGTACGTATTTTATAAAAAATGCCAACAGGAAAATTCCCAGCACATTCCCATAAAATATAGAACCAATAATATTTACCAGCTGTATAAGGTTATCAAATAAATTGGCAAAGCTTGCAAAAGCTATCGCTATTAGTCCCCAAAGGAAAGTAAAGATCCTGGAAGCTTTTACATAATGTTCTTCAGTCCTTGGTTCCTTCATATTTCGCTTGTAAAGATCTATGGTCGTGGTAGAGGCGAGGGCATTAAGTTCAGATGCGGTAGAGGACATTGCTGCAGATAGGATTACGGCCAGCAATAAACCTATGAGGCCTCTTGGTAGATTATTGAGAATAAAATGTATGAATACATAATCTTTATCATTGGTTTCCACATTATTGCTTGCGGCCTTAATTAGTCCCTTTGCCTGCTCTCTGTTTTCTTTCTCCCGGGTATTTAATTGGAGTAGAGCCGCCTTAAAATTATCTTTTTCCTGTTGAGAAGATGTGTTGATGCTTTCACCGAAACCTATGGTAATCTCCTGTTGCTGTTCCTGCAGGCTACGGTTCTCTTCCATGAGATTTTGATACTCGCCGGCGTAGGGAGAGACCAGAACAGCCTCTTCTGCAGCCGGGTTGAAATTTAACGGAGATTGATTGAACTGATAAAAAACAAAAACCATAACACCAACCAGTAGAATAAAAAACTGCATTGGTACTTTAAGTAGACCGTTGAAGACCATTCCCAACTGCATCTCTCTCACGGATCTCCCGGTAAGATATCTTTGCACCTGGCTCTGGTCTGTCCCAAAATAGGAAAGAGCAAGGAAGGTTCCTCCTATGATCCCGCTCCAGAAGGTGTAACGATTGCCAAGATCAAATGAAAAATCAAGAATGTCCATTTTTCCGCTCGCGCCTGCTATTTCCAGGGCATTGCTGAAGGATATGTTTGAAGGCAGATAACTTATAATCAAAAAGAAGGCTGCAAACATTCCCGCAAAGATCACCGCCATTTGTTGTTTCTGGGTCACATTCACAGCTTTTGTCCCCCCAGAAACTGTATAGATGATAACAAGTACTCCAATTAGGACCGTAAGAACATTTAGATTCCATCCCAATACTGCAGAGAGAATGATAGCAGGAGCAAAAATCGTGATCCCGGCAGAAAGCCCTCTTTGGATAAGGAAAAGAATAGCGGTTAATGACCTGGTCTTGCGATCAAATCTTGTTTCCAGGTATTCGTAAGCGGTATAAACCTTGAGACGGTGATAAATAGGAATAAAGACCATACATATGATTACCATGGCGATAGGTAGTCCAAAATAGAACTGAACAAATCCCATCCCGTCGTGATAAGCCTGGCCTGGTGTAGATAAAAAAGTAATGGCACTGGCCTGGGTTGCCATTACAGAGAGTCCTATAGTCCACCACTGTGCGGTATTCCCGCCTCGAATATAATCCTGAACATTCTGATGCCCCCTGGTTTTATATACCCCATAGGTTACTATAAAAATAAGTGTTCCCGCAAGGAT
>DATHWA010000348.1:0-4832 GCA_035461025.1 Gillisia sp.
CACGAGATCCTGGGTTTTTGCAAAATCGGGGTCTCTAAGAAGGAAGGTTAGTAAAGCACTTATGGTCACGCAAAACAAAAACATTCCTGTTTTGGTTTCTCGCGCATATCGAATGGGAAAGCCGGCAATTTGTTTTAAGGAATAATACCTGGAATCAGACATCGGGGGTGAGTTTCACTATAAAGATAATAAGTAATTCCGTAATAATTATTACCTGAGTAATCTTATGAGGAAGGCTAAGGTATTTACAGGAATATTAGGTAATTTTGTGGCACTCCCGGATGATTTCTCTCCTATTGGTTTTCACGAATGAAAGCAAAAAAGAAGGAATTGATTAGATTAAAATTAAAATCATTTGAAATGCAATTAGGACAAATCACATCATCGCAACAGGCAATAGACCTGGAAGACAAACACGGAGCCCATAACTACCATCCTTTACCGGTAGTTTTAAGTAAAGGGGAAGGTGTTCATGTTTGGGATGTAGAAGGGAAAAAGTATTATGACTTTCTTTCAGCTTACTCGGCTGTCAACCAGGGCCATTGTCATCCAAGGATCGTAAACGCTATGTATGAACAGGCTTCTAAACTTGGGCTTACCTCAAGGGCTTTTCATAATGATGTACTGGGACCATACGAGAAGTATGCCACAGAGTATTTTGGTTATGACAAATTGCTACCTATGAATACGGGGGCAGAGGCTGTGGAAACTGCTATTAAGATAGCAAGGAAATGGGCTTATGAGAAGAAAGGTGTTAAGGAGGCAGAAGCACAGATCATTGTATGCGAGAACAACTTCCACGGAAGAACAACCACAATTATCTCTTTTTCTAATGATGAGGGGGCTCGTAAGAACTTTGGTCCTTATACCCCCGGCTTTTTGAAGATCCCATATGATGATACAGAAGCTCTGGAAGAAACGCTTAACAACAACGATAATATTGCTGCTTTTCTTGTAGAACCAATCCAGGGAGAAGCGGGAGTTTATGTCCCTTCTGAAGGGTATTTGACAAGAGCAAAAGCTTTGTGTAAGAAACATAATGTCCTTTTCATTGCAGATGAAGTTCAAACAGGGATCGCCCGTACAGGAAAGTTACTTGCGGTAGATCATGAGGAGGTTAGACCTGATATTGTCATTCTTGGTAAAGCTATTTCCGGAGGTGTTTATCCCGTGTCTGCCGTACTTGCAGATAACGAGGTGATGAATGTGATCCAGCCGGGACAACATGGTTCTACCTTTGGGGGTAACCCTGTAGCCTGTGCCGTAGCAATGGCTGCTTTGGAAGTTATCAAAGATGAAAATTTAGCTGAAAATGCTGAAAAATTAGGAAATCTTTTCCGCCAGAAAATGAACGATTTTATAAGAAATTCTTCTATTGTGAATCTGGTAAGGGGAAAAGGATTATTAAATGCTATTGTGATTAATGATTCTGAGGATAGTTCTACTGCCTGGGATATTTGTATGGCACTTAAAGAGAACGGACTTCTTGCAAAACCTACTCACGGTAACATCATAAGATTTGCACCTCCACTTGTAATGAATGAAGAGGAATTGCTTGATTGCGTTCATATCATCACTACTACTCTTAAGGATTTTGAAAAATAAAATTTTATAATACTGTAAAGGGCTGTCTTTCATTCTTAAGACAGCCCTTTTTTTCTATAATATGGTCACACCACAACTTATCTCTTATCTTGAAAACCTTTTAACACCTGAACGAAAGGACAGGTTTGATAAAGTAATAGACCAGCGAACAAACCACTTTACTGTGGCTACGGAGGATGTATACCAATTACACAATACCAGCGCCGTAATAAGAAGTTGCGATGTATTTGGAGTTCAAAATATCCATGTTATTGAAGAGCGCAACCGCAGAAAGATTGACAGGGAAATAGCGATGGGAGCTCAAAAATGGGTGAGCCTTAACAGGCATCATTCAAGCAAAGAATGCATTGCACACCTGCGTGAAAAGGGATACCAGATCGTGGCCACAATTCCACATGGTAGAGCCAGTAACCTTGTAGATTTTGATATTACTAAGCCGTCAGCATTTTTCTTTGGAACTGAACAGGACGGCTTATCCCGTGATGTTATGAATGAAGCCGATGATTTCTTGCAAATTCCAATGGTGGGTTTTACGGAAAGTTTAAACATTTCAGTATCTGCGGCGATTATCTTACAACAACTTACCCAACGCCTTCGTAACAGCGAAGTGGTCTGGAAACTATCTGAAGATGAGAAAACTACTCTTAAATATGATTGGCTGAGTAAAAGTTTTAAAAATTTCCCACAAATATTGAAAAGGTTTCAGGATAATGTGTAATTTTCTATTTTCATACCCCCTAAAGAAATTTAAATGACCCTCGTTTTTTATATTTTCATTGCCATCATTACCTTTTTTGCATTTCTACATGCCTGGGCAAGGAAAGAATTTGATATTAGCAGGACCGTGGTCATTAACCGTCCAAAAGAGGAAGTCTTTAATCTTGTGAGGCAGTTAAAAAAGGAGCGGCAATGGATGCCCTGGTTCTTAAATGATTTTAATGGGATTTTAAAGTATAAAGGAGAAGACGGTAAGCTGGATTCCTTGTTATATTGGAAAGGACATAGTAAGTTCTATGAAGGAACTCAAAAGATCGTAAAACTCAGTCAGGGCAAAATTATAGAAACCCGTTTTCTAATAGTAAAGCCTTTTAGAATAGTACTATTGGAGTACAAAGGGCTTAAGGAACTTGATGATCAAAAGACTAAAATGGTGTGGGGGGTTAGAGGTAATCTTGCATTCCCACTTTCAGTTATAGCATTAATTCATCCTGTAGATAAGGCATATGGAAGGCAGCTTGAAGAAGGTTTAAAAAATCTCAAAACTGTGCTGGAAGCCAAAAATGAAAAAGCTCCCGTTTAGGAGCTTTTTTTCTTTCTATCTTCTTAATACCCTGTATTCTTCATAACAACCGCTAAGTGCATCAAGGATTTGGAGGTCATTCGCACTCCTCATAAAGTCCCGGGAATAATTGCAACGGGCCAGGATTTCATCAATTTCCACATTGGTAATTTGTAAGACCGCTGCCAGGGTTTGCCTGTCATACTTGGACCTTAATAAGGTTCTAATTTCATCATCATCCTTCATTTGTCTTAACTTTTTCATCTGTTTGGGTTTGTTCCCAAACTGATTATAAAGAGCATCTGCCGGATTAAAAATTGCACCAATCACTTTGCCGGCGGCAGAAGGGGAAGTATTCCCACCTTCATATGCGGCGTCAAGACCGGATATACTGTACCGATAATTCTCGTAAATAGGAATATTTTTCACGTCTATTTCAAGATAACCTGTTAGCTGGATTGGCTTTATCACCACCTCTTCCAGGGCTATTCCCAGTTCTGTCATCTTTACCTTAACTACCCCATATTTTAACCAGTCATTAGTAACTCTCACTTTAATGGTCCTAAAACCAAGGTAAGAGAAATAAAGGGTATCATTTACAGTTGCGGGAAGTTCAAAATCTCCTTCTGTACCGGAGGTGGTTCCTTTTACCTGGTTCAGGTTTACAATGTGCACGCTCTCCAAAGGGAGGTCATTTGCAGCATTAAGAACTTTCCCGGTTACAATATCCTGCTCCTGGGCAAAACCATAGAAACTTAAGGTTAAGAAGGCTATAAGGGTAAAAAGTAATCTCATATAGTAGAATACATTGGGAGTAATAGTATAGTAAATATTATACCAAAATACTCCCAATGTTAATTTTTCTTATGATCTTCTTGACTTTCTTCGGTTCACAGAGCTTTCTATACTCTTCTTGCGGCTTCCGCCTTTTCCTTTTGACGAGGATTTGTCTCCACCTTCTGCTGGCTTGGCA
Organism: Gillisia sp.; assembly: GCA_035461025.1. Classification (GTDB taxonomy): domain Bacteria; phylum Bacteroidota; class Bacteroidia; order Flavobacteriales; family Flavobacteriaceae; genus Gillisia. The sequence goes on from DATHWA010000348.1 coordinate 3,858, forward strand.
GATCTGCGTCTACCACCGCCATCTGATGCACCAGAACCTTCACGGGGTTTAAAATCGCCTCTTGGTTTTCTGCTTTTGCTTCTTCCTGATGAGCGACCACCACCGTCTTGCGAGATCTCCACACTTATACGTCTTCCATGATGCTGAAAGTTTTCAAAAGTAGAAAGTACCTTGTCTGAAAATTCTGAACTGGTATTAAAGAAAGAGAAACTCTCCTTAACATCCACCCTTGAAACGTCATCACGACCTAGATCCAGGGTAGCTTTAAGGAAATCCTTAAGTGTCATCCAGTCAAAGTCGTCCTTTAAACCAACATTAATAAAGTAACGGGTAGAATCTCCCCCTGAGGAACGATCGTCCCGTCCGGCAGATGCACTTACGTTAAGATTGGATGAATTCTTATAGTAATTAAAGAATCTCGTAAACTCTACAGAAAATACTTTTTGGATAAGTTCTTCCTTTGTAAAATCCTGTAACACCTCTTCTATGCTTGGAAGATAAGGTTCTATATCGTGGTTGATCTTTGTATTCTTGATATCATTGGCAAGATGAAACAACTGTACCCGGCATATCTCCATCCCATCAGGAATTTCTTTATGCTCAAAGGGTTGTTTTATAATGCGCTCAATACTTTTTATTTTTCGCACTTCACTCTTAGACACGATTACCATAGAAACTCCACTTTTCCCTGCTCGGCCTGTTCTACCGCTACGGTGAGTGTAAATTTCAGGTTCATCTGGAAGCTGGTAATGGATCACGTGAGTGATATCATCAACGTCAATTCCCCTTGCAGCAACATCTGTAGCCACAAGCATCTGGATTTGCCTGCCTCTGAAGCTTTTCATTACCAAATCTCTTTGGTTCTGGCTTAGATCTCCGTGTAAAGCTGCTGCATTATACCCGTCCTCAATAAGCTGTTCTGCAACTTTTTGTGTATCACGCTTTGTTCTACAGAAAACTACGGAAAAAATATCC
>DATHWA010000349.1:0-4697 GCA_035461025.1 Gillisia sp.
AACGTCTTATACTGAAGATTATCCTCACACTGCACCTTTATTCACCTGTCATTGATGGCTGTCAACCGCCTTCGCCTGTTCCTTAGTTCTAACCCATTAGACCCTGAAACAAGTTCAGGGTGACGTAGGTGGGGCGCTTTAAACTTTTACAGATCCTCTCCCACCGTCATGCTGAACTCGTTTCAGCATCTAACGTCTTATACTGAAAATTGTCCTCACACTGCACACGTTCTCACCTGCCATTGATGGCTGGCAAACGCCTTCGCCTGTTCCTTAGTTCTAACCCATTAGACCCTGAAATAAATTCAGGGTGACGGCAGCGGGGTCGATTTGAACTTTTAAAATGAAAACAAAAAATCCCGGCACCATCTGGCACCGGGATCTTTCAGAAAAAATTAATACTATTCTAATTTAAAGAGATTTCAAAATCTGTTGAAACTCCGGGCTGCCCCTGTCTGGACCATTCATCCATTCCGCCAGGATACACCTTAACGTTCTCCACCCCGTTTCGTTCAAGAATAGATTGCGCGATGGCAGCTCTTGCACCGCTCTGGCAATGGATCACCACTTCTTTTGTCTTGTCAATCTTCTCAAGATTATCCGGGAGTGTTCCCACGAAGATATTTTCAACACCTTCGATATGGCCTTCTTTATATTCAGATACTCCACGTACATCAATCACCTGGGTATTCTCTTTGCCTAAATATGTTTTAAATTCCTCTATTGAGATATTTTCTGTTTTTTGCAGTGGAAGTCCAATACTGTCCACGTTTGAGATATAGCCCATTATATTATCCAGTCCAATACGCATTAACTTCCTGGTAAGGTCTTCCATTTGGTCTTCATCTGCAATAAGGATAAATTGCTCCTCATAGTTCAGAAACCAGCCGGCCCAGGTGGAAAATGAATTGTTACCCTGTATATGAATGCTGTTTGGAATATGACCTTTGGCAAATTCGGTTTTATCCCTTGCATCAATGATCTTTATATCACTTTCATGTGCTTTTTTAAATTCCTCTGCGGAAAGTTTTTTATGCTTCGGAACTTCTGTAAGCAATGGGCGCTCCTCTTTATTCAGCTTTTTCATCATAGCGAAATACTTTGGAGGCTCGGGTTGTCCTTCCAGCAGATAGTCAATGAATCCCTGTTTATTATTCTCATATTGAAAAGCCCAGTTTCTTATCTTCTCGTAACCCACCGTGGTACTAGGTACTGCGCCAAGGGCTTTTCCACAGGCAGAACCCGCACCGTGACCTGGCCAAACCTGCAGGTGAGAAGGCAGCTCGCTGAACTTTTTAAGCGATAGATACATATCCTCTGCCCCTTTATCCATTGTCCCTTTTAGGCCTGCAGCTTTTTCAAGAAGATCCGGTCTTCCTATATCCCCAACGAACACAAAATCTCCTGTGAAGACCATTACCGGTTCCTTGGTGGCAGGGTTATCTATTAAAACAAATGAAATACTTTCCGGCGTATGTCCGGGAGTGTGCATTACCTCCAGGGTAAGGTTCCCAACTTTAATGCTGTCTCCATCCTTCAAACCAACATGGTCAAACTGGTAGCTCCAGTCCGGCCCGCCTTCATCTGATAGGTACATCTTAGCCCCAGTCACAGCGTTTAGCTCCCTTGTTCCCGAAAGGAAATCGGCATGAATATGGGTTTCTGTAACGTGGGTAATTTTTAGATTATTCTGCTTTGCTATCTCGAGGTATGTATCTATATCCCGTTTTGCATCGATCACAATGGCCTCGCCTGTTTTCTGGCAGCCAATCACATAACTTGCCTGTGCAAGCGATTTGTCGTAAACGTGTTGAAAAAACATAGTTCTATATATTTAAATTAATATTCTATTTAGATTCTGAGGCAAAAATACTTCACATGGATCTGTTGCACAGTAACATTAGTTACAATTGAAATTTTCTTCTGTTATTTCTGGCAGCCTGATTTTATAAGTTCTAACATTCAGCCCGTTTTCTTAGGAACATTGACAGCAGCCTTACTGAGCTACCCTCACCACAACTCATTCTTATATAAATAACTGCGGAAGAGAATAAGGTAATAGCCCCCACCAGCCCAACAGCAGCTTCAATACTTATGAGATCTGAGATAACCCCTGTAAGGATCGCTCCCACTGCATAACCCAAATCGCGCCAGAGCCTGAAAATTCCTATGCTTTTTGCCCTGTCTGTTGGATGGGTATTTTCTGCGATAGTTGCCAGGAAAGTGGGATAAACCATCGCCGTACCCCAGCCCAAAAGTGCCATAAGGCTTAAAAAGTGCCACATACTGCCGGCCCAGATCAGGGCTATAAGAACCACTGCCTGCAGGAACATCCCGACAAAGAGCATATCTTTTTTGCAAAACTTATCTGCCATTCTCCCGGTGATCAATTGTCCTATACCCCACACAGCGGGGTAAACAGCTACTACAATCCCAATTTGTTCCAGGGTAAAACCACGGGTAGCCAGCAAGATTGGAAATAGCCCCCAGGCCATCCCATCGTTCAGGTTATTGATAAGGCCGGCCTGGGTAACAGATCCCAGGTTCTTATCTTTCCAGGTGGTATCCCAGAATAAGTTTTTTAACCTGGGAATATCACTTTTATCTCCTTCCTTTAAAGAATGGCCGCGGGTATCTTTTATTAGAAAGATACTTGCCAGAAGTCCCAGTACCATTAATCCTATTCCCAGGTAAAATGGATATGGGCGCAGCCCGTATTCCCCGGCAATCCACCCGGTTAAATATGCCACAACACCCACAGCGAGATATCCGGCAAATTCATTGAGGCCCATTGCAAATCCCCGTTGCCTCTCCCCTACCAGGTCAATCTTCATCACTACGGTACTGGACCAGGCCAGTCCCTGGTTGATTCCCAGCAAGACATTAGCGGCGATAATCCAGTTCCAATTTTCAGCATACATTAATATGAAAGGGATGGGGATAGCAAAGATCCATCCCAGGACCAGCAGATTCTTGCGCCCAAATTTATTGGCAAGGGCGCCGGCATAATAGTTGGAAATCGCCTTCACGATACCAAATACCACGATAAATGAAAGAATAGCACTTGTTGCCGCTATTCCGAATTCTTTTTCAGCTATTTCGGGGAGAATACTGCGCTCCAGACCTACCATTCCGCCTACAAAAGCATTTACGAGTACCAGGAGGGTAAATTGTTTCCAGTTTTCTTTTAAGCCTAATTCTATAGTATCTGTCTTCATAACTGGTGTTCTCATTTGTAACTACTTTCGGCAGGAAAACCCATTGACTTCCAATCGGGATAGCCTTCCCTTAATCTATTTGCGTTATATCCTTTTTTGCGAAGCAGTTGTACCGCCTCATCTGCGTAAACGCATAAAGGCCCACGGCAATAAGCTATGATCTCTGCTTTCTCAGGAATTTCTTTTAAACGTTTAGCAAGTTCATGTACAGGTATAGATACAGCATTCTTAATATGCCCGCGTTCATATTCTTCTCGCGGCCTCACATCTATAACTACCACTTCCTTTTTGGAAATTTTTCTTTGCAAGTCTTCCATGCTCACCGGATCCGGCTGTTCCCCGGCCTTATAAAAATCTTCAAGTAGTTTCCCTGCCTCAGCATTTTGAGCAAAACCCAAATCCCGTAAGGCACGCCAGGCATTAAAGACTCTTTCCCCCGCGAGAAAATAAAAGATGAAATTTCCTTTCCTACTTATTTCCACCAGCCGGGCAGCTTTCAATACCTGTAAGTGTTGAGAGGTATTAGCAATACTCAATCCTGTTTGCTCCGCTATCTTCTCCACAGAAAAAGGACCCTGTGCCAATAGGTCAATGATCTCCATACGCCGAGAATTTCCCATAGCTTTGGTCACTTTTGCAAGTTCCGTGTACATCTTATTCTTAAATTCCCTCTTCTCCATTTATATAATCTGAAATTACCGGGTACAAAGATAAAATTAATACTCAACTATTCAATTTATTTATTGATTAGTGAATAATGAAAACTTCTCCTTAAGTCATGAATTCTAAAAATCTAAATAGATTTGTTTATATTTATGACAGCGTGGACTATTTTCCAGAAGAGAGTTTTTACCGTTTTATAATAAGATATATTCCAAGAAATTCTTTTTCATGTTTAACTTCTATTGTGCCGACTCTAACCATTAAATAAAAGGTGGGAAGAACATTATAGGGGTTAATTTAAAGGCTAATTAACAACATATTGTAAAGGTTTTCCTTATATTTCCACCCCTTTCCTTCCCGGATAATAAATGATTAATGGAGAAAAATGAACCTACACTTCCCGGCATGGAGCCAAAGGGAATTAATGATAAAAATTCATATTTTAAAAGAGTTGCAGACCTGAGTCCCAATCTTTTATTTATCATTGACTTGCGCAATGGAGGAATAATCTATGTAAACAGGAAGGCCCAAAGAGTTTTAGGATATGATGCGCAAGATATTTACGAAAAAGGGCAAAAGATCTTTGAATCTGTTCTCCATCCGGATGATTTGGAACGGTATTTAACAAATATTGAAAACTGTAAACAACTTAATGATGAGGAGGATTGCGATCTTGAGGTTCGCTTTCGTACAGGTGATAATGAGTGGCAATGGAATAAAATAACCCAGAGAATTTTTGAAAGGGAAGAAAATGGCAACGCTTCCCATCTTCTTGGCACCGTTGAGAATATTCACAGACAAAAGATCTTTAAGGAG